>JALHDI010000040.1 GCA_022839045.1 Sporomusaceae bacterium | reverse complement strand
CGCCTCAGTCGCCACAAGGCCGGAGGCATTGGCCCACACCCACAGGCGAGGATATGAGGCACGGGCGACCAATGCACCGTTTGCCTTAAGATAGCCGGCCCGCGCGGCCGTCAAGGTCTCGGGAACAGCTCGCCCCACCGGCGTGCCGTCGCGCACGTCGTCCACGATCCATGTGACGGTACCGTCGACGACCAACGAACCGACACCCGTCCAGGCCGGCTCCGCGGCCCCTGACGTACCGGCGACGACGCATTCAAGGCGCTTTTGCCCGGTTGAATCTGTAATCGGATACCGGACGTCGCCGACCGCATATGTCGTGTTGGGCTGCCAGAGTCGTAGCGCCGGCAGGTTGCCATGAGCGTCCGGATCAGTGTTATGTGCATTCAGTATATTTACCGTCACCAGCCCGTCCAGGGCGATATTGGCCGTGATGGTCGCTGCGGTCGAAAACGCCAGGTTGATGACCAGTTCTTCCGACACCGCGACTGCACCGCCTTCCGCCGGCAGGTAGTCCGGCGCACCGTCAGCCGCGTAGGCGTACAGGATTTCGCCCAAATCCGGGTCGGCGGCGAATACGCCGAGTTCCCGGACGTAAAACCCAGTTTCCACGCCATCATTTGTTACCACGCCATGTATCTTGCAGGTGCCCCCGCTTAGCGGGGTCAATGCAGATATGTCGACTACCTTTTTCGGCGATACCAGGTCGTTCAGTGCGGCCACCGACCCGCCGCCGCCCAGGACACCGTCACCGATTTTCAGCTTGGTAATTTCCATCGTGGCCCCGGCCTCGACTTTGGCCTGCAGGGCCAGGCCCTTGGCCGTTAAAACGGTGCCGCTCCAGTTAGGCATGCTGTATTTCAACTCCTTTATATTGATATGTCACCCCACCAACGTACACCGAGCCAGAGACATTCCCGCCCCGGAACGCCGCCGGCAGAATCTCTACTGTTCGCACGCTACCGACCGCCCCGCCGGCGTAAACCGTGCCGGCCATCTCCCGGTGCAGCCCGACTCCATCCAGCCAGGAACGGACATTTTTAACCAGATCAACGGCCCGTTTAAGCCGGGGATAGGCTTCGGGGCTAACCTGGCCGCCAATTCGGACCACCCGGAAGTGAAACGGATCGCCGCCATACTCCCACCATTCCTGAACAACAGCATCATCCCAAATAGCCTTGACAACCTGCTCCACAGCCCAAGGTGTTCCCTTCTTGCGGTGCTGAGCGATCGACGTTTTGACCAATACGCGTTTCTGGGCCAAACTGAAGCCCTGCTCGTAAAAATCTACGTGCCACTGCCAGGCCAGTGCGTCGATCACGTCCTCCGGCAGCTCGTCGATCCGTGATATCAACAGCACTGTCGGGATGGCCGCCGTCACGTCCTGCAGCTCCCCCTCCAGCGCCGCCGCGGCTGCTTGAACCTCGGGATCATCCCGGATACTGGGCGGCACCAGGTCGATCAGTCGGATTGCCGTAATATCAACCATCGGTCAGCCCTCCATAATTCGCGGTGACGTTTTCGGCCACCGCCACCTGGTAGACCTCCATCTCCGCGAATACCGGCAGCGTCACTTCCACCCGGTCGGCGCCGGCAGCCCGCACTCGCCAGATCAGCTCCGACGGATTGACGTCACGACCCAACTTGGATTTTTGCCAGAGCACATAATCGGCCACCGCCTGGTCGACCGCCTGTTGGATAGCCTGGCTCTGCGTGGCCTTGTCTTTGTGGATGTAATATACCATCTCCACATCGTAATTCACGACCTCGGGTGCCAGCACCGATACCAGATCGGTCAGCGGCCGCACCGTTTTGTCGTTGACGGCGGCTTCCACCGCGTCCAGGATTTCCGTTCCCGGGATCTCCCCGCCTGTCAGCAGCGGGCGCAGCTCCACCTCTCCGGGATCCGGACTGTGCACCGACACATCCACGATCGTCTGCGAGGCTGACTTGGCCCAAAATAGATATGCACCATCCGGGCCGGCCGTCGAAAAAGACTCCGGCGCTAGCCGGATACGCTCACGGTAATGGTCATCTTTTTCGCGTTCAGCGCCGCCCTCGCTCTCGGTGATGTTGGCGATAGACTGCACCCAGGGCAGTGGATCGACCAACTGGTTAATCTGGCCAGGCACATAGCCGTTGCCAACGTCTCCGGCAACCAGGCACGTTGCGGACGCATCCCCGTATAGTTCGCCGGGCGGGATATTTATAGGGTTTGATACCTGGAACAATACGCCGCTGGCCGTCGCTCCGCGGATGCCGGCCGGAATGGTCACCACCTGGGACTGCGCGGCCGAAAGGTTAAACCGGATGGTAGTCGTCGCCGCAGCCGCTTCCAACCTGGTCACACCGACCAGAACGCCCAGGTGGTCAAGCTTGTCCTCTTCGGCATAAGCCAGCAGGTTCTGCTTTGCCGAATAGTCGATCAGCACCCGCTGTTGGATGATGATGGCGGCCACTGCCTGCAGAAACAGCCGGATCGGGTCGCCCTGGGCGAGGGTCCGGCCGGCAATAGCTTCGTACATCGTGATAACCGACGCTTCAATGTTAGCGGCATCGGTATCGACAAAACTGATTGACGGCAGATTGGCAATCATGCTATCCCTCCTTCATCCGCTGCGCCATCAGCAACACCGTGCCGGCGCCCCTGGCACCGTAAATGGCCTTTGCTATGGACGGCTTGTCTCTCTCGGTATTGATACCGATGGTTTCCAGTACCGTTATTGCCGTGTCCATGGGAGCTCTGCGGGAGTTTATCACCAGGTTGGCAACATCCAAACCCAATCGGCCGTAGCTGGCGGTGGCTGCAGCGGGTATGGTGCCGCCCTGCAGGGCCTGCGTGGCCGACAAAATAGACTCGAGGCCGGTAATGGCCAGGGCCGGATCGCGCACGACGTTGCCGGCCATGGCCGCCAGGTCGCTCAGATTCTGCAGTGACATTCCCGCTTGTTCCGCCTGGGTCTTGACGGCAGCCGCAACCTGTTCGGTTTTGGCCGCCTCCTCCGCCGCTGTCACCGCTGTTGCGGGCACCTTTGCTTTTGAATCTGGCTCGACGTAATATTCTTTCAAGTCGACGTTTACCGCGATATAGGTAACGCTTCCCTTATTGTCAATATGCCGCCAGGCTTCGCTGATGTTCTCGATGACGAAATCCCCCACGGTCGCGCCCCCGATAATCAGCGGATGATACTCGCCTTTTTGCACGATTTCCCGGAGCTGCTTTACCTCGTTCAGCGGATTCAGTCCGTGGAACGCCGAAAAAACGACCTGGAACGAAATTTCGTCCAGGCCGGGCGAGATGAATTCCAATTTTGCTTTCTGGCCGATGATGTCGTGCTGCTCGAACCTGGCCGACGTTTTGCGGCTGAAGTCCTCGAAGGTCCGAGTCTTCTCGGCCGACACTTCAAATGTTATCGGGCCGAACGTGCCGATACTCATAATCTCACCCCTTCAGGCGCAGGCGGACAGTGGGCTGCAGCCGGCCGGCAATGGCGTCGCCGGCAAAACTCACTTTCACCACCTCCACCCGAGGCTCGAATTTCCGGATAGCCGCTACGATTTCGGCGGTCAGTTTGGCGCGGGAAACCGGCATCGGCAGATCCAGCAACTCTGCATTCACCCCAAAAGCTCTGTCGAGCGGAACGGAATAGACCGGCGTCGCCAGGATGGTCCGGACGTTCTGCAGGATCTCTTCCTCAGTCGTGGCCGGCGCAAAGTTGACGGCCGCGGGCGCGGTCATAGTAAGTTCTATTTCCAAGCCTCCCCCTCCTAACCAACAGGCGGACCGGTAGGCCCGCCGCCGTCATTCTCTGGATGGATATGCGTTTTCAGACTGATTCCGTCAGCGATCACGTCGCCGGTCACGTTGACGTTGCCGGCGGCGATGATGTTGACCGGGCCTTGCGCGTCTATCGTAAGCGTGTGGGTGCTGCGATCGTAGGAGACTGTGGTGCCGTCTCCGAATTCAACGCTGTGCATATCGCCGTTACTATGGGGCGGCGGGTTGGCCTGGCTGTAGACCGAGCCGAGAACAAAACCCGCCGTTACGCCATTATCCAAAAATGCGCAGGCCACCCGATCGCCCACGTCAGGCAGGGCGCAATACTTATTTTTACTGGCGCAGGGCACCACTACCGGCAGCCAGTCGCTCACCATGGTGTCTTCGTCCTCGAAGAGCACCCTCACGGTATGAGTGTTCGGGGCCACCGCCGAAACGACGCCGTACCTGATCGTTTTACTTCGCATGCCACTTACGCCTCCGTGTCCGCTTCCGGGACTTTTTCTCGACAACGATGGTCTTGGCTTCGTTCAGGGCATATTTCATGGTTTTGTGAATGTCGATGCTGACGGTGTAGCCGTTTAAGGAGTGCTGGGCGCGAGTGACGTAGTATTTGCCGTCGAACGTTCCAAATCCCTTGACCATGACCGTCACACCGGCCACCAGGCGGACGTCGCCGATCATGGTCAAGCTGGCCATGTTTTCCTTCAGGTTTTTCTCCCGCAAGCGCTTCATAGCCAGGATTTTTCCTTCTTCGGCGTCCTCCACCCGTTCGTTGATTTTAAGTAACTGGCCAGTCTCGGGAGCGTCGGGCGGCTCGTAGATGTGCCGGAAGATTTGGCCGGTCGTCGGATCCTTGTAGCGGATCTCGCAGGCCCGATAAATATCGCGGCTACGACTATTGAACTTATACCGGAGGACGTTGTTCTTCCCTTTTTCAATGGTCATTACCGGATCCCGGGCTTCCATCTCTTCTTCGTCGAATATGACGATGTTGTCGTTGGTGATTTTCAGCGCCAGTCCGGCGCGCTCGCAGCAATCGAGCAAAAACGCCAGGTCAGACTGTTCGGTCTGATCCCGGCGCTGGTAAAACGGGTTGTACGCGGCCAGATACTGCAGGCCCATTTCGGCCGTGTTGGCCATGTCCCGGGCGATATCCTTGAGACGGATGTTTTCCCAGGCCCGCGTGCTTTCCTCGCCTCGCAGGGCGCTGGATACAGCGGCAGACACCGCTTTGATGGTCACGACGCTGGGAGGACCAGACACCTCGAAGTCATCGACCTCGAAGAAGCCACAGTCCAGCGTTTCGCGGCTGCCTTCGCCGCTGAAGCCAACAGCCGTAATCTTAGCGGCGATGACATCCCCCTTCTCCGGCACCCAATCCCGCGCCCAAATCTGTTCGCGGTCTTCCAGAGTGATCTGCAGGTCGTCCGCCTGGCCGCTTGAATGGTCGGTGTAGGTTAGGGACAACAGAAACCGGGCGATGTCTTCGTCCACTGACACATGGTTGTAAGTCAATGCAACTTCCACGCGTCGGGCTTCCATCAGTCAAGCCCCCGTTTCCACGGCGGCACGCTGACGGGTATAACCGTTGTCGGCAGCGTGGGGACGGCCAAGACTACGTCGGCAGGGAAGATCACCGTCTCCCGATGCTCTGGATTGGCCGCGATCAGCGCCGACATTTGACGCTCGTTGCCATACATTTTGTAGGCGATAATGTCCCAGGTATCCCCCAAGGCCGTCACGTATGTTTTAGCCATAGCTCAGCCTCCTCTGTTGCTCGACCCAGGCCTCCATGCGTCTTTCGAAGTCCTCGGCTTCTTCGCGGATTGCCCGGCGGACCTTGTTCTCGACCGCCGGATCATCCCCGCTCACCGTCACGCTCGGCGAAAACACGAAACTATAATTATCGCCGTTGCTTCCGGACGGGCTGTCGACGAAATCCTGGAACAGGGACGGCCCGTCGCCCAGGCCCAGCATCCGGCCGGCCGTCGCCCACAAAGACAAGGCCCGCTGGCTGCCGTCGAGCGGGATAAGCGCCTCCGGCCCCTTCTCGGCGAACAGGCCGACATGAGGCTTAGTAGCGATCGTGCCGGCGGCATAGGCCGGAAAGCTCATGGAGACACTCGCCCCAGCGGCGGTTGCGCCGCCAGTGAAAAGGTTTTTAACCCAAGCCCATTTCTCGCCCAGCCAATCGATAGCTTTGCCGAATCGGCTATAAATCCCGTCGATGAACGACTGCAGCGCCGCCATGGGGTCGTTCCATAGCAACGTCCACCATTCCTTGACTGTATCCCAGTTTTTGATCAGGTAATACCCGGCGGCCACAAGCCCGGCGATGCCAACGACGAGCAGGCCGATCGGGTTTGCTGTCATAGCCGCGTTCCAGGCCCACTGCGCTGCGGTCCACGCCACCATCATCGCCCGGCCGGCCTTGCTGGCCACATTCCAGGCCCACTGGGCCGCCGTGCTCAGTTTAGTTGCCAGCTCTATTTTTTTCGTCCACGCATACAGATTGACAAAGGGAGTGATTACTGCCCATCCGGCCCAGGCCATGGCGCTCAGGGCGACCGTTCCGCCTAGAACGGCGGCAGTGCCAACCACAAGGTATTCGGTCAATACGGGATATTTCTTGCTTACAGCGTCAACCCACTCGGCTGCTCCGCTCAACCTTTTAGACAGATTGTTGATGTGCGGCAACAGTTTATCTCCGACCGTGACCGCTAAAACCGTCATATTGTTTGCTAAAAGTTGCAAGGAGTTGCTTGTGGTAGCCGATCGGGCCTCGAACTCTTTTTGCATACTGCCGGCGTACTTCGTTGCATCAGCAACTTTCGCCAGGTTTTCTCGCAACACATCGGTCTGAGTTAATAACGGCGCGATTGCTGCCAGCGATTCCTTGCCGAACAGGTCGGTCATTACAGCGGCCCGAGAATACTCCGGCAGTTCTTTGAGTCGTTCCAGGATAGTCATAATACCTTTTTCAGCGTCGGTTTGCATTACCTTCGCCATCTCGGCGACATCGAGCCCGAGCTGAGAAAAAGCCTCTGCCTGCTTATTCGTCGCGCCTTCGCTCGCATTAAGCGCCAACAGGAAGTTTTTGATACCTGTCGAGGCGATTTCCGACGGAATGTTCATCCCGGTCAGCGTCGCCCCCATTGCAGCAATCTGCCCCGCGTTTATGCCCGCCACTTCGCCCAGCGAACCGATACGGGTTACAACTTCGGAAATCTTGGGCGCACTCGCGGCCGTCGTGTTGCCCAGATAGTTGATTTTGTCTGCCAGAACGACGACGTCTGCCTGGTTCATTTTAAATGCCGATCGCCAGCCGGCCATCATCTGCCCGGCTTCATCAGCGGTAACATCAAACGCCACGCCCATTTTGGCGGCATCTTCTGCAAACGATAAGAGTTCGCCCCTATCAAAACCAGCCTGCCCACCTGCCGCTACGATAGCCGCCAACCCTTCCGCCGCCATCGGGATGCGCCGAGAAAGCAGCAATATGTCGTTTCCCATTTCCTTATACTGTTCCGGCGTATCAAAGTCAACAACTTTACGCACATCGGCCATTTTATCTTCAAATCGCATGGCGGAGCGGATCGGAACGGCGAGCGTCATGGCTGTTTCAGCCGCACCGATCATGTTCATCCTGGCTGCGCTTCGAGATTGCTCAACTTTATTCTGCAATGCGTACGCCCTGGCGTAGCTTTTCTGCCGCTGCTCGGCCTTGTACATCTGGGCGGTCAGTTTTTCGTACGCGGCCGAGTATTCCAGAACGGAAATCTTGCCAGTGCGATGCTGCGCGTCCAGTTCCTTCATTTCCGCCTTGAGTCCGGACACACGGGTGTTGAGCTGCGTCAGGCGATCGGAGGCGGAAGAAAACGCCTTGTTGAAATTCGAGCCCATCCGGGCTGCGATATTGAACGCGATTTCGTACATGCGGCCGCTCATTTCTTCCGCCCCTTTCGCTGCTCAGTGATAATGGTGTCAACCCACTCCGAGACGTCAGGGAAAGGCACACCTAACCAGTAGGTTACCGGCGCCTGCGTCTCCCGGGACAGCCGCAGGGCCAGCGCCCGGACCGTCTTCGCCGGTCTGTCGCCCAGCCCTATTCGAGTAAAAAACCCTGCACCTCGCCCGTCACCCTGCTGAACTCCTTGGCCGGCAGGGCCTGGATCAGGTCGACCGTAACGCCGGCTGCGCGCGCCGCAAGGATGGCCTGGTACACTTTGGACGACTCCAGCATAACGGCGCGCACTCCCAGGGACCGGGCCTCGGTTTCCGCGTCAATCACGTCTTTGCCGGACAGTGCGTCAAGATCGAGCTTGATTTCCGTATACTCCTTCCCCTCAAACGAAAACGGCTTGCGGAACGGGATGGTGATAAGCGTACTTTTTTCCTGGGGCTGTCCTTCCTTTTTCACGCTATTTCCTCCTTGTCATCTGACTTTATTTGACATATACTGGGGTTGAGGTGATAGTGATGGATATTCTTCACGCATTGTTGCGCGTTATTGTCTTAGCGATATCCATTCCTTTCGGCCTGGTGGCCGCGTTGATTCCTGGCTACACTGCCGGGCAGATCATCTCAATGGTAGGACTTCCGCCTGAAATAGGGTACTTCACGGTTGGCGGTCTGGTGCTGATTGTATTCTGCGGCTACTTCCAGAGCCACATCCGCATCACGCCGCCGAACAACGCATAAAGGAATGGACAGGCCGTACCTCAAAAGGCACGGCCTGTTTTTATTTACTGCCCGCCGAGCGCCTGGCGGACTGCGGCGAGATAATCCACCCCGTCGATCTTGCAGATGTAGTTCAGCTTGTCGATTTCGACGATCTCCACCCCGTCATACCAGATTTTGAGGTAGGTCACCTCGAACTCGTTCGAGCTGTCGGTAGGCGACCCGACCTCAAAACTCCCTGGTGCGGTGGTTTTGGGAGTGCAGTTCACAGCCACTCTGATCGGCACCGGTCGGTACTGGCCGTTCGCCGAATCGTTAACCTGAATCGCGCCGCGCAGGTCCAACTGGTGGATTTTCGGAGCGGCCAGCGCCAGCAGCTTGGCGGTAGGTGTACGCCAGGAAAGCGACAATGTCATGCTCTGATAATGGCCGATCACGGGGCTGTCGTATTCTCCGGCTATGCCGGCTCCGCTGACCGTTTCCGTCATGGCCTCGAGGCTCGGCAGCTCGGCGTTGACAACGCCGATGAAATTGGTCCCGCCCTCATAAACACGGAAATCTATCAATTTTTCCGGTATGTTGTTCATGCCTTCCTCCTCCTTCCCCGATTAATCGAACAGGGTGTTGAAATAGGACACGTCGTATTCGATGACTTCCTCGATGTCCTCGGCCGGAGGCGGCGGCGCGACATAGTAGTGCAGCCGGAACACTCCGTTCAGGAGATCGGTCACCGGGTTTTCCTCCGCCAGGAAGGCCACCCGACCGCCAAGGATAAACTCCCTGGCCGCGAGGCCGTTGAGCCAGATGTTGGCGCTATCCACCAGCGTTTCCACCAGCCGGCGGTTGATCGGCGCGTCAACTTTCTGCCAATGGGTCAGCACCAAGGTGTTGGCGATCCAGTTGAACATGCGCCGGACCGGGATGAAGGTGTCCTTGATGTCGGTGTTTGCCGGGTAGGCGCCGGTGCGGTTGCCCCACAGCTTCCATCCGCCGATGAAGTTGAGCGCCGTCACGATGCCCTCGCCGTTGAGGTAGTTTGCCTGCATCAGGTCAAGATAGACCTTGGTGCCGCCGGCCGTAACCGCGGCGTTGGCCTGCAGGGACTTATTGGACGGCGACATGTAGGGGATGTCGTCGTTGGCAGCGTCAGTCTGGCAGCATATGCCGGCCAGCTGTGTGCTGATGTGGAACTGTTTGCCGCCCAGGGCCACCTTCGGCCAACAGACGATGAGCTTCGGATCCAGGTAATTGTTTTCGTTTTTCCAGGCCGGGACGGCAGTGTACTGCGTCGGCGCGTCTTCGCCGGTGGTGGGGATGTCGGCGATCGCCGTCGCCTGGAAAACACCGTTGATGCCGTTGGTCTTGGCTTTCATGACCGCGGCTACGACCGGATCAGTGGACCAACCGGGGGCCAGGATCTGGCCGGGAACCAGCCTGAACAGCGGGAACACACGGGAAACCAGTTCCAAGCCTTCCGGCTCACCGGTAGTGCCGTCGATACCGCCGACGATGTCGTCGCTGTCGACCGCCGTCGGGTCAAGTTTGGTAAAGCTCACGACCAGGGATGTCTGCTCGGACGTGATGGCACCGTCTTCGACCGGCGTGATTACGACCTGCTCGTCGTCATTGTAGCCGGCGACATAGTCGGTGTTTTTTACAAGGGGCTGCCCAGCTTCCACCAGCTTGACCACCAGGGTGTTGAGCAGCACCGGCGCGGTGATAATCGCTTTCCCGTCGGTGATGTTGACGGTCAGGTTCGTAACATCCGTTTTATGCACCGCAGGGTCGAGCACGTTGACCAGGACCACCGGCGCCGATGCGAACAAGGCGAAATGGCTGTAGATGAACTCGCAGAGCGTGTATTTCGCCCAGTCGTCCGAGTAGCCCATGGCCGCGACCGCCTCGGTATAACTGTAACAAAGTACCGGATTGTTGGCGCCGGCCGGCGAGCTGGCCAGGTGTAGCGGCGCCGTGCCGAAGACCACCGGCAAGCCGGCCGATGTTCTTACCGGCGGAATTATGGACGTTGGGATTTCAGACGGGTATACGCCGTGTTTATACGCCACGCTTCAGCCCTCCCTCCTGAATGAATTTTTCGACCTCGCGATACCGCAGGTTCTCCAGCGTACCCGGTGAATGAATGGCCGCGGCGACGGCCGCCAATTTGGCCGGCGGCACGAACAACGCTTTCATCCCGGGGCATTTCTCAACCGCGCCGTTCAGATACGCGGGAATTCCGCCCTTGAAGATGGTGTGCTGCTGCAGCAGTCCTCCGGGCAGGCTGGGGCCGCAGTATATAAGGCGCTCCGTTTTTACGGGCGCCTCCTTTTTGGCGTCAGCTTTCGCCATGATATATGTCTCCCTCCATTTCCGTTAAAGTCGGCCGGCCGATCGCCCAGATCGTCGTCATCCAGGCGATCCAGTACGGCCATGGCTGTTCCTCAGGCATATCCCACTTGATCGGCAACTGCAGATCAAATCGGTTGGCAAGCGGCCGGCGGGTGATAATCGCCTGCCGGATTCTCTCCAGCACGTTGAGAGGATCGCGCCACCCTTGGCCGTGCTTGGAGTATGTCACGGCGATCAGCCGGACGGTAGCCGTCCCCGCCTGCTCGGTATCCTCGCCGGAAACGAACCGAACGATCACGAAGGGGACAGCCTTTTCGACCGCATCTTCAGGCGGACGGCCAGGCCGCGGCTCGTCCTCGTCCAAGAACCCGGGGATGACGGATAGCGTCCTGGGCGACTCTCCATGCTTCGCCTCCAAAACCAGCTCGGCGGTAGCGCCGGTAGTTAGCTTGCATAGTTCGTCTATCAGGAGCAGCGGCGTGCTCATTTGCCATACCCCCGTAACAGCCGGTTAATTTCGTGGTCGAGCCGATCATTCAAGGTGACCATGGCGCGGCGTTCGATCTGACCGGCGATACGCTCTTGCCCGAGCATTTGCGGAACTGACGGTCCATACTGGATACGAAGCGGATACCTTTCCCTGCCAACACGACTGAGAACATGTATATTCCCACTTGTCCGCCCAATCTCAACAAAAGCCTTTGACAAGGGTTTGAGACTGCCACGTTTCGTTGTGGCCACCTTCAAAATATCCGGCCTGTCCCAATAGGTAGCAGGTTTACCGGGATTTACCTTGAAAAGACTCAAAGGTCGCCCAGTTGCGCGTGACCGAACATATGATATGAGCCGCGTCGACTGTGCTTTAGATATTTTAATTGTTCCGCGCACTTCCGCCGCGCCTATATAATACTGTTCGGTCGCTCCTCTTACCGCTTCAGTTCTTGCACCCTCGGCCGCCCGGTTGATCGCACCCGCAAGCGCTTTCTTAACCGCTCCAGGGATATGCCCGAGCATCTGTTGTGCCAGCCTTGTTTGTTTTTCGGTAACGACAATCATGCCCGGTTCGCCCCCAGCGTGATTTCCAACATACCGGCGTCGACCACGCAATCCACCACCAGATACCACTCGCCATCCACCGTCATCTTCTGGTCCCGTTCCGGCCGATAGCCCAGATCAGACTCGCGGACGGATATGTTCATTTGGCGGGTATAGATGCCGTCATAATCATCACTCTGCCGGTTGCTGCGCCTCCGGGACAGGTCTCCATCGATGATACAGAGCACGGTTTGCCCGTTTATGTCGTGTTCCTCAGCATTTTCATCCGGGTCAAGAAAGATGTCGTCGATGTCGGCCGCCATGATGTCTTTGAGGTTCACAGGAATATCACCCCGCAATTCGAGAGGGCCCCAAGCCGGGGCCCTCTCTGGTTCTGGTTTCGGTTACTTGCTTACCGTGCTGTTGGGATCGACATCACCGAGGCCGCCGGCGCCGGCCGCCGGCGCATCGTCTTTGTCGCCCGCTGGCAAGCCTTTGATGACAGCGAGCATTTCGTTTTTGGTTTCCGCGGTGCCTAGGTCGATCTTGTTCAGCTCGGCGTAAGCCTTAAGCTCGTCCTTGTTCATCTTTTCGATCGGCTTCAGCTTGGTTTTGGCGGCCACCTTTTTCTCGACGTCCTCCCGCTTCGGCAGTTCGACGATGGTGCCGTTGCTTTCGGCGATCAGGCGATCGGCCTCCTCGTCCGGCAGATTGCAGATGATGTTCCCTGCGGGCAAGCCGGGGCCAAACCTGACGCCGTCGCGCTTAACGTTGAACTTGAGGATCTGGATGTCTTTGCTCATGGCCGCCTCCTACTTCACTTTCAGGGTGTACCAGTCGTCGACGGTCTCGGGCAGCGGGACCATCGCGCTGGCCACACGGATCTGGCGGACGTCCTTGCCGATTTCGGACCAGACCTTCGGGACGTTCCGGCCCTCGTAGGTGCGATAGACGCCGTCGTTGTCCATCTGGGTGATGGCGCCGTAGAGCTGACGGCCGCGGCCGGGAACGCCCATAATGAAGTAGTCGTCGAGGATGTACTGCTTGACCTGACCGTCGTCGTCGAGGTACAGCCCGTTGTAGGCGTAAATCTCCAGGTTCAGGCTCTCGATGATCCCGACCCGGATGACTTCAGGCGACTGGATGCGAGGCGCGATCGACATCAGGGAGAGGTTTTCCTTCGGCCGCAGCAGGTGGTTCTGGATCGCGGTGTTCTTGAGGATGTAGTCGCTGGTAGCGAAGCTGCAGATGGCCACGGTCGGGACCATACCGGCGGCGGCGGAAATGGTGCGGCTCATGAACTGCAGATCGCCGTAGATATCGGCGCCGGCATTATCCCAGGTGTCGTTATTGGTGAGGGTGTCTTTCTGGGTCCAGTCCAGCGTAAAGGCATCCTCGACATAGGTCATGCCGTCGTCGGAATACCCCTTGGCGGTGAACGTGCCTAACAGCAAAAGCTGCGCCGCCATCCATTCGGCACGGCGGGTGTTCATATCGGCGAGTTCGGCCATATCAGTGGCACGAAGTTCCTGTTCGCGTTGCTCCGGAGTCTTTGTGCTGAATAGCTCCTCGCCGAAGCCGCGCTTGTTGAGGTTTTCTATGGTGATCGGACGTTTGGGCATCATCTTGGGCGGCTTGTAGGATTTCATGGTCGTGCCGACGCGGGCCATGTTGACGCCGCTGCTGGCCGGAGCCACGAACGGAGCCATGGCGCGGTTGCCTTTTTTGTATTCGATGTCGACTTCCTCGGTGACGAAGGTCCGCATGTTCGGGAAGAACGAGTTGAGCAGCAGCGTCGTGGGCTGGTAGGACCGTTCGATAGCCTCCAGCAGGGTGCGGGTCTTGTTCAGGTCAACAGCCATTTTCTTGATACCTCCTTATTGTTCGTTCGTCAGGAAGAAATTGAGGGCCCGCAGGCGCTCGGCATGGGTGGCGGCCGTGTCGCTGCCGCCGAAGGTGAGTTTGTCGCCGTTGAAGATGCCCTGGGTGTACGCCTCACCCTTGGCCTCGGCGTTCGCCGGCACGACCACGGTCTCGGCGGCGATGCATTCTGCCACGGCGCTGCCGTCGACGTTGGCCGAATTAACGGGTTTGTAGTACCCGGAGCCGGCCGCGATGGTGATCTTGAAACCGTCGCCGGCGCTGAAATCGGGATCTCCGTCGGCGATCGTAAATTTGATTTTGTTCGCGAAGGTGGCGCCGACCGCGACGTCGTCGAGAACGAAGCCGTCAGGATCGGTGACCCGGAAAGTGCCGCTGCCGGTAGACGCGGCGATGCATTTGACCCGGTAAATACCGGGTTTCGCGCCGGCGAGAATGGGAGTGGTGGCATCCATGGTCAGGGTGCCGCCCCCGGTATTGGCCCCTGCATCCCCGGCTCCGTCGGCGGCGACGGCGGCCGCGCCGAGCGTGATCTTGCCGAGGACGGTGCCGCGGGCGACGGTACCACTGCCGCGGGCCAGTGTGACAACCTTGGTGAGCAGCGGAATCTCCGTCCCACCAATCAGGGCGTCATGGGCGAACGTGTTGATCGTGCTGACAAGCTCGGACATTATTTCTTACCTCCGTTCTTTTTGTTGATGACCTCAGCCATGAAATTCACGACTGCGGCTTCCTCTTGGGCGCTTGACTGGCCACCGGCCGCCTCGGTTCCCACCCCGTTCACGCCGCTGTTGGTGGTGTCGGCCGCGAGCCTCTTCAGCCAGTTCTCGCCATTGTTCTCGGGGGACTGGGCAGCCGGAGGCGCGGCGTTTTTCTTGACGATATCGACGGCGTTTTTGATGTCGTCGGCTGTCTTGCCGCTGGCCTTGGCGTCGACGACGAGCGCTGTCACGATCGGGTTGGTGCCATCGTCGAGGGCGTCCAGGGCGGCGATGCGGTCCTGCTCGTTTTTTACCGCGTCGGCTCGGACCTGATTCACGATTTCATTGACGAGGTCGGGGTGAGCTTTCCTGAGGTCTTCGGCATTTTTGATTTCCAAGTCAGGTTCCTCCTTTTCGATTTTGTGCTTAGACGAAAAAGACAGCCCCATGGCTGCCAGGAACTTTTTGGCCTCGGCAAGGATGGATTTGTCGTCGCCGGCGGCATTAGCCGGTAACTGCGCAACCTCCAGCTTCTTGGCCAAGTCGCAGAATTTGCGCATAGAATCGTTGGCTGCGTTTTGGATAGCCAATCGCGGGAAGCTGAAATTGACGATATCCCCCGCTGCGGCGCTCTCGGTGGCCCAAGTGAGAACCTCAGTGGCGAACCCCTGGCTGACAGCAGTCTTGGCGCTCATGTAGGTTTCATCATCCATCAGAGCCGAGAGTTTGTCCCTCGAAAGACCGGATTTTTCGTAGGCATTCATGATGCTTTCCTTGACGATGTCGAGGATGTCCGCGACCTTGCGCAGATCGGAAGCATAACCGCTTGCGTAGGTCAACGGATTATGCACCATGAAAATACAGCCGGGAGAAGCCTTCCGTTTATCGCCAGCCATAAAGATCGTCATTGCCGCGCTCATGACTTTGGCATCGCCGATAGTGGTCACAGTGGAGCCGGTCGCTTTGTGCGCTTCAAGAGCATTGTACATGCCGGTGGCGGCGAAAACGCTGCCTCCATAACTGTTGATCCAAACGGTGATGTTCTTACCGACAAACTGGGCCAACTCTTCGCGGAACGCATTTGGCGAGGCCACCGGGATGCCGAACCATTCGTAAATCCAGGCTTCATCATCATCGACGATATCGCCGTCGATCCTGAGCTCGACCTCATCGGGCTTTGCCTCGTTGCGGATGAATGACCAAAATCTCATTCTTCGGTTTTACCTCCTTTCGTCGGGGTTGTGTTTCCCGTCATCTGTGGCCCCGACACTCCGGCCGCGACCATCATCTTGAGCTCCATGCCGCGCTGTTCGATGTTCTCGTCGAAGTCGGTACCGGTCATCTCTGCTGCCTCGCGTTCGCCAGTGGAGAGGCCGTGCTCGATTCTGAGCGCTGCGCCCTCAGCCTCTTTGACCGGGTCGAGGATGCCCATGACCGGCCCGTACCAGTCGGCCCCGCACCAGGCGGCGCGCATCCGCGGATCATCGAAAAAGCCCGGCGCCTCGATGCGGCCGATCGCGACAGCCTCGGCCAACCAGGCTTCATAGACCGGCTGGCAGAAATCGCGGGCGAACCATATCCGGCGCATCCGGTAGGCGGCCCAGGCCTGCAGCAGGGCGGCCCTCGATGCCGAATAGGATGAGGTGAAAGCCTTGAGCAGCACTTCGTAGGGCTGCTCGAGGCAGGCCGCGATCTGACGGATAAGTTGGGTGGTGAATGGCTCGTACGCAGACAGGCTGCGGCCAGCGTCGATTGCCGTCGCCTTGTACCCCGGCGGCAGGACGTTCATACTGCCGGCGCCCAGTTCGAATTCGTTGGGGTCGATGGATACCTTTTCGTCATCTCCGATAGCCTCGGTCGCCGGGAACGACAGCTGGCCGTTTGACAAGACAACCTGCTGCTGCTCGAAAAAGACGGTGAAAAATGCTTTGATTATGGCCGCCGTCAGTTCGGCTTCGGTGTACCGGGTGACCTGTTTGAGCGCCTCCAGCACCGGCGCCAAATAAGGAACGCCCCGGTATTCCTCGGGGCGATCGTCGTGGCAGACCTGGAGGATATTTGGCTGGCCGGTCTCTTTGCCGAAGGCCTCAACCCGGATCCACATTGGCGGCCGCGTCATGTCGGTGGGGTCGTACGGGTGGCGATTGCAGATCCAGTAGGCCACGATTGCGCCGTCATCGTCGATTTCGACGCCGTTGATGATCCGGTTGCCGTTATTGGGATTCTTCGCCTGCACCGACAGCAGCGTCATGGCGCCGATGGTCGGCGAGTTGGGGTTGCTGACCCGGTCGGCCTCGAATACCTGTATGCGCAGCGAGTATGGCATTCCAGGTAATGGCGGCCGGTATTTAAGCGCCGCCCAGCCGTCGCCGTTGACGAGATGTCCAACGTAGACGATATCCTGCTGATCGTACCAGTTGTTCTTTCGGTGCAGGTCGCAGAATTTCGATGATGCCCAGATATCGAATTCGGCTTCGGTGTTGCGCTCCCACGCTATGGCCTGATCCTTGGTAATCCCGAGGACTTTATACTTAATCTTCGACCTCAGGCGAAGGCCGGCGCCGATGACGTGCGTCCTGGATGTGACGATGGCGCTGGCGCCCAACGGGAGGTTCATGTAGGCGCTGCGCGATCTTCCCCGGAGCAGCTGCAGGTTGGCGTCGATATCCGATTGCGGGCTGCTGGGCTCCGGCAGCCATCCCTTCATGCTGCCCTTGCCGGTGCTGGCACCGCTTTCGGAGTAACCGGTGTTGAGGGCCCGGATGATTTGCCGGGCGGTGACCACTACCCCCTGGCTGGCCTCAGCCGGCGTCGGTAGCCTCGCTTTCTGGCGTTGGCGTTTGTTGCTCATGCGATCACCTCCGTCACAAATCTCTTAACACTACGCGCCGGGCCCGGCTTCCGGCCACCTGTATAGGCTGGCCCGCTCCCCCGGCGAGCAGCGAGTCGATGCCCTCGCGGATCTGGCTGAGATCGGCGCGACGGTTGCGACGCCCGCCGGCGGTCTGGTATTCCTGGCTGACCAGGGCCTTTTCCTCGGCATCGATATATTTCTGCAACCTCTGGTCCTGCACTGTGTCGGCCATGGATATCCCCCTTTCAGGCGCTACATGATTGCGCCACTGATCGTGATATACAGTTTTTCACCGCTGGCCGGCGTGTACGAGTTGCTCGCGATCAACGCCAGATAGAATTTCCCGTCTGCGCCGATCTCGAACTTCTTGTCCTGGTTTATCTGACTGAACGAATAGGCGGCCGTACCGAAAGGAGTGTCCTCGGAAAGCCCGTTGAATTGCGCCAAACGATGCTTCAGGCTTTCGTACGGAGGATCCCATTCGGTGTTATCGACAACGTTCGGCTGCGGAGTGTCGAAGTCGAACAGGTGCACGTGACACATCAGCCTTGTTTCTGCGCTGCCGTTATTGCTCATCACGTTGACATCGGTAACCTGGACGCGGCGGGGAGTCGCCACCAGGTCGGAAAGGTCGAGTTCCGGCAGAGTCACTTCGTAGAAGATAAGCGGAGCCGCGGGCGCGGTCATTGTCGCAGCCTGCGATATTTCGATGGTCGTCTCCCCTACCGATACGACCGTGGTTCCCTCGGCGATCGGGCCGCCGGTAACGAGCATGCCCTCTTTGATGCCAGTCATGTCGGCGGGCGTGACCGTGGTGAGGTTGGCAACATCGGTGAACGTCAAGGCGATGTCGGCGTTCGTCGCCGTCGCGGGGGCGCTCAAGGTCAGCGTGGTTTCGCCGATTTCGATGAGCGTGGTGTCCGCCGGAATCCCGTCACCGGTGACGGTCATACCGACGATGTAGCCCTCCATGTTTACAGGCGTAATAACAGCCGAGCCTTCCTCGATCGCGCAGTTGCGCAGCATCGGTCCTGTCGTTGCGCATTCAACGTTAACGCCGGCGTTGATGATGTCTCCGGCGGTATAGGCGCTTTCGTTGGCGGGCCTTACAATTTCCAGGGACCGGGTAAAGGTCAAAGTCCTGGTCACGCCCGGGTTGGCAGGTGTAAAGAGCTCCGACCCCCCGCTGGTGTAGATCGTGCTCTTGACCCCGGCCGCCAGGGTCGCAAATATCCCACTCAACCAGCCAAGTATGCCTGCGCCGCCAGCCGGCTGGTCGAGGCCTGTTCCGCCGTGACCGATACTGTCGGCAACATCAACGGTGTCGCCGTTGGTTTTTTTGAGCCGCAATATCAGCTCGTAGGCCCCTTTTAACATTTTTCATCCCTCCATTGCTTTTTTGATGCATCCATAGCGCTGCTTTTTCTGCTCTTTTGGCATATTTTTTGGCATATTTTGTGTCGGTTTTTCACCTAAGACAGCAGCTTTATAGGCGTCCCAGTTGGGGTTTATGCTGTATAGGCAGGCCAAATTGTAGACCCTGAGGTCGAGCGGTTCGTTGCGGCCGTCGGGTGAAACATTTTTCCAGACCAATATCTTCCGGCCTTTGACGATTTTGGGCTCCTTTTTCTCGGCGATTAGGCCGCGGAAATACATCTGATCATAGCCGCGGAGGTCGTCGTCGGGGAAATGGAAGTACATCGGCCCGGGGCTGATGACGTTTATCAGCCGTTGCATGACATATTCCTTGCCCTCGCTGACCCCGAGCAGCACCAGGGGGATGGAGTATCCTTTGGCCTGGCCGATCTGGTAGAGGACCGGTACCCCGGGGATGCGGTGGCCTTTGATGGCGAAGCGCTGCTTGCGGCCGTTCTTCTGGCAATACTGATAGACCGCTTTCGTGTAGTGGCCGCCACTGTCGATGAATGTCCGGGCGACCTTGAGGCCGGTGCCGTTTGCAAAGTAATAGAGCCGATCGAGCTGCTCGTCGAGATCCTGCCACGTCTTGGCCTGGTCGGGGACGCCGAGGATGACTCCTTTTTTGATGCCCCAACATTCCTCGCTTTCGCCCCAGCCGCATATCTCGTATTCAAGGCGGTTGTCCTGGGTGTCGACGGCGGCCGTCAATAACAAAACGCCGGCGGGGAGCTCGGCGTCGTATCGTTCGCGGCGCTGGAGTAGAATGCGCTCGTCTTTGATGTCGCCCTTGGGCTGATATACCTCAGCCAGGCGGGTGTTATAAAAAACCTTCAGCTGCTCGGGATCTTCGCCGGCTTCGAGGTACTCCATGATGATGGTGTCCCAGGAGACCCAGGGCGAGGCGAACGAGTTGACCTTGAAAGATCGGATATGGGTGATGCCCGGGTTGTTGGCGAACCAGTCCTGCCGCGCCTCCCTCATCTGCTGTTCGTCGTATTCCTTGCCGCAGTCGGGACAGCGCCAGACGACCAGGGTGACCTTGAACGATCGCTTGTCCTCGACGGTGAAGGTCTCGTACTCGTAGCGCATGTCGCGGAAGGTAACCCAGTGCCATTCGCCGCAGTTGGGGCATTCGTGCCGCCACTCTTCCTGGCTGCCGAGTGAGTATTCACGTTCGATGCGGCTGACTTCGCCCTTCGGCGAGCTGAAGATCCCGACGACTGAGTTCCAGACGTTCGAAGTGCGCTTGATGCCGAGGGACAAAGGGTCGCCCTGGGTGCCCGAGGAGGCGTCCATGTCATCTAGCTCGTCGACCAGCAGCAGCCTGATGGTCCGGCGGGCGAGGTTCCGGGGGCTGTTCGAGCCGACGATCGCCAGGAATCCACCAGGGAAGATCTTGCGCAGGATTGTGTTGCTGCTGTCCCTGCTCTTCGGGTCGGCGATCCGCTCTCTCAGGACCGGGGTGGCCTCGATGGTCGGCGCCAGGGTTTCCTTTGCATACCCCTCGGCGTCGTCTTGGGTTGGCTGCATCAGGAGTACGTTGCAGGGGTCCAAGTGGACGAACCGGCCGAGGACGTTGTTTAGGATTTCGGATTTGCCGGTCTGGACGGCGAGCATGGCGACGACGCGTTTGACACCCTCCATGGTGAAGCAGTCCATGATTCGTCGCTGATATGGCGCGCGCTCGGTCTTCCATCGGCCCGGCTCGATCGCCACGCTGGCCAGCCGCCGGTATTTATCCGCCCACTCGCTGACGCTCATCGACGGCGGCGGCGCCACGGCCCGCAGCGCCCGCCGCACTAGATCAATCGTTTTCTGTGCTATCGTCATCGTCATCACCGTCGCCGGCGGTGAACATGGCCGGATCATATCCGGAGAGTTCGGTCAAGGCTTCGCGGAGCTCGTTGGTCAGGACTGAGTTGATATAGCTCTTGTCTTTGTTAGCCAGTTGCAGCGATAATTTCGCCGGGATAGCCAGGACCTTCGTCCGGAAGGTTACGAGCATCCCGGTCAGTACCCTCTCGACGTCGGCTGCTTCATGGACTTGGTTGCGCATCTTCGCCAACTTTATGGCGGCGATCGCTTGGCGGCTCCGTTCGTGGGCCGTTTTTTCCTGCCAGTATTCAGCCTGGGTGTCGGCCTTGGTCTCGGTAGTGCCAGAACGCAGGTACTCACAATATTGCCGAATATTCTCGGCTGTGAATTTGCCGTTTTCGCCTTTTTTGATTACTCCTTCGTTCACGAGCTGATGAACGCGACGCCTTGAAACACCGAACGCCTCGCCAATTGCGTCGCCAGTTATGTCATACCCATCCCATTTACGAATCAGAGGCATAAAATGACCACCTTTTGCGAATGAAATGCCTTGAAAAAAAGTTTGAATCTAGCCTTTTTTTGGGGCTCGGAAGACCCGTACCCGGTTTACCCCTCCGGAAGGACCCGTAATTATTTGAGCACGCCCTTAATGCGACTTGACTTGTAACCGCCGCCAGCAGAATTCTTGTCACAGTTGCTTTCGAACGTTCGCATCATGTTGCGATAGTTCTCCCCGCGAGGCCGCGGCCGCCAGCTGAGACAGCGCCGATTGTAATGGGATACTGGCGATCCGTCGCAACGCTGGTCGTCGTTATCGTTGAACAGGCAGCGCTCGTTGCAGTAATGGACACCCACGGTCACCACCTCCCGGGAAGAGTAAAAGAAAAAGAGCCCGGAGGCCCTAACTGGCTTCTAGCTTTTTAATAATCCTTTCTACCCCATCTATCCTTTGTTGCTTAAATGTTCTCATGAAACAATTCTTGCTTTTATCAGGATTATTTGAGTTAATTTGAAAGCTCTCTACGTCTCTCAACCAATACACAATAAAAACAACTTCACCAGGTTGTATGTCGTTAATAAGCGCGAGAGCTTTAGGCCATTCAGGATCATAAATAATGCCATTAATATCTATTAGCGTCTCCTCAAACTTCGACTCATTATCCAGTATTGTTAAAACCGCCGAGAGCGTAACATCCAGGAGAGATATTATTCGTCGCTTCGATAAGTAATCTTGATGTTTAATCATCAGCGCATAGCTCTTTTCGGCGCCATTCTCTCCCCCGAGGTAGCTCCCATATCCTCCAACCAAGGCCCCAACTAGGCCCATAATACCGGCCACAAGCGTTATATCCATATTCTTCGCTCACCTCCGCCTCCAGAATTCGGCAAAAGGAAGCAATTTCCTGCAATAACCCTGTCACGTTTTTCGCACGGTCGAAAGCCCGTCGATGCCGAAGATAAGCGCACTTAGCTTTTCAATACTGTCACGACTGTCACGGTAATAAGTCGAATCGTCGACGTTTTCCATGTCGCAAACAGCCGAAATAGTGTACTGATCGAAATAGACGGCTTTCAGTATGCGGTACCGTCGAAGGTCTTCCGGCTTCTCCGATTTCTCGCAGTACGCTCGGTAGAGTTCCATCATCGTGTCGATATGGTTGATGATGATCTGAGTTCTGACCTTCGACCGCTTTATGGAGTCTATGTAGGTACTTCTGTCCAGAGCGTCGATGTCATCCAGGATGTCGATCGGCCGCTCCCCCGATTGGCTGACAGAGTAAATCGAACTCTCGCAGTGAGCTTTCAAGAGGTGATAATTCCTAAGCAGGAGTCTGGTGTTGCGCAGCCGACGGTCGGCGCGGGACTTCGTTTCCTTCTGGCGCTGCTTTTCCATGAATTCAAGCGCGGCCTCGGCAGCCCATTTCGCGATCTGTTCTTTATTGGTCATGGTACCTCCTCACCTGATCTTGCCTGCGTCGTAACGCTGGCGGAGTTCTTTAAGTGCCTCGATGACTTCTCTGAAAAAAGGTTCGAGGCATGCTTTTTCGGCGTCGTACTGCTGCTGCGAGTGCCAACCGTTGGTACCGGTCGAATCGATGATCGGAACTATCCGGAATCCGAACTGTTGGTCAAACACCAGGTTAGCCCCGACAGCCCTCAACCACTCTAACCTGACGGTCAACTCATGACTGACTTTATCGGCCAGGATGAAGAGCTCCAGCCATAGGTTGCTGTCCTGCGGCGAGTATGGATAGAGATCTTGATGGACAACGCCGCCAAACGCATCGAAAAGCGCTGGCTGAGATGCCTGAGGTACCGGCGGAGGCGGCATATTATATGGTACCGGTGGCGGCGTCGCCGGTGGCGGACCATACTGCGGAGGTACCGGCTGTCGTATATGATCATATAGAGCCATAGTTGTAATCTCCTTTTAACCGCGATTGTTCTGAGCTACGGTTAAGCTACGGTTACCCGCTAAGCCTTGTATTTTCTGGGCTGATCTCGATTTAACCGTATAACCGTGGAAAAATCACACGTATATATAAATACCACCTATACCTTTATGATTTTCACCTTGAGAATAAGGTGGTATGGTACCCTTATTTGTCACTCGTGTAAAATGCTACGGTTAAACATATAAATATATATATTTACTAGTAATATCAATACTTTATAGGCTAACCGTAGCTTAACCGTAGACAAACCGTAGCTAACCGTAGACGTCTTTGGGTACCCGAATAACCCATGGCTGGGATCCTCCGACAGATCGTCCCTTAATACCGTAATCGCGCTGTCCGTTCGCTCTCACGTTGACAGGTATTCGCCCCTCGTCAGCCCATGCCCGATATACCTTTTCCGGCGAATAGCCTTCGTTGCGCATAGCATTTGAAAGCTCAGTTTTGATGATGTAGATATACGCGTCATCACTGTACCCGATTACAGGACCGATATGATCCCGGCTGGCATACTCTTTCTGCAGTTTCGAACTGTTCGCGGCTATCCAGTCCTGCAGCCAGTCCCAGGCGCGCTCCGACTCGTTGGCCTCGGACTTCATGACGAGCTCGGCCAGCACCGTCTCCCCCATGGCGATCGCTTCGGCGCCGGCGGCGTCCTCCGGGGTACCGAACAGCCACTGACTGGCGAGATAGTCGGCCATGACGACACAGGATAAAGCGTCGATATGCGAATCAAGCTTCCCAGGGTGGATCTGGCGCAGCGCGTAGCGAGTTTTGTTGTAGGTGTCCCGCAGCTCGTCGTGGTTTGCCTGCAGCAACTGGTGGATGTACGTCCGGCCGGCGTGGCCGTAATTCCTGGCCAGGATGCGGTACAAGTCGGAGGCGAATGTCTCATCGTCCTTGAGCGGGCCGCCGTGCAGCTCGATGACGCGGGTGATGACGCCACCGCGGCTGGAGCTCCTGGTGATCGGCGACTCACCGTTCATGATAGCGATTGTCCGCCAGCTGGCGGCGCGCTGGAGCGAGCCGTCCTTGTTTGCCCGGCCGCGGCCCTTGCCTTCGCCGATCGTGTAGACGATCTGGTCGACTTCGCCCTTGCGGCGATCGTTCAGCACCTCGTACTCGTTGATGCCCAGCGGCAGGTCGGTGAACAGCTCCGCCGTTTTCTCCAGCGAGGCCTTCGTGTTGTCGAAAGTCCTGTATAACTCCTCGGGCTTGCCCCAGATGCTCATGGCGGCCTGCAGCGCGGCTGTCTTTCCGTCCGCCGTG
>JALHDI010000167.1 GCA_022839045.1 Sporomusaceae bacterium | reverse complement strand
CTCTGCCGCCGTTTGCCTCGCCTGGCCTTTTCAGCCAGCCTCGCTTGCGGCGACTTTGTTATATTAACACGCCCCGCAGGGCCGTGTCAATAGGTATTTTCCGGTAAAAACCGCCGCAATCACTTATGCGGCGCAGAAGTTATAATATCATAGCGGCGGCCGATTGTCAACCCGCCCCGAGGGCGATGCTCAGGCCGTGGAGCAGGTACAGCCCGCTGACCCACATTATCACCGCCGACACCCTGTTCAGCAGCCGCAGGACGGCGCCCGAGCCATCGAGCGCGCGCGTCAGCCGGCCGGCCACCGCCAGCAGCGCGAACCATAGCCACGACACCAGCACGCAGGCGAGGGTAAACGCGGCCAGGGCATTGCCGCCGTAGGCGAGCGAGCTTGTGCCGATGACGCCGATGGTGTCGAGGATGGCGTGCGGGTTGAGGAGCGAGACCGACAGGGCGAACAGCACCTGCCGCCTGACCGGCCAGGCTTCGCTGTCGGCCGCCACCTCGGCGGCGGCGGCGCTCGTCCACGTCACCCAGCCCATGTAGGCGAGGAACAGCACCCCGGCGCCGAGCAGCGCCAGCTTGAGCCAGATGAAATTAAGGACCGCCACCGAGACGCCCAGCACGGCCAGGAGGATGAGCAGCGTGTCGCAGACCGCGGCGGTGACGACCACCGGCAGGGTTCTGCCCAGCTTCTCCTGGCAGGCCCCCTGGCTGAACACGAATACGTTCTGCACGCCGAGGGGCAGGATGAGCCCCAGCGCCAGAACGAAGCCGTGGATGAAAGCTACTGTCGTTTCCACGTTCTCTCCTTATATATAGAGAAATAAAACGAAGCAGACCCTGCGGCCTGCTTCGTCGAAGGTGAAATTCAATCCCGCTGGGGACGCATATGGGGGAAGAGAATGACGTCGCGGATGGAGTAATTGTCGGTGAAGAACATCACCAGCCGGTCGACGCCGATACCCAGCCCGCCCGTCGGCGGCATGCCGAACTCGAGCGCGGTGACATAGTCCTCGTCCATCATATGAGCCTCGTCGTCGCCCGACTCGCGCTGGGCCACCTGGCCGAGGAAGCGCTCCTTCTGGTCGATGGGATCGTTCAGCTCGGAGAAGCCGTTGGCGATCTCGCGGGCGAAGATGAACGCCTCGAAACGGTCGGTGATGTCGGGGTTGTCCTTGTTGCGCTTGGCAAGGGGCGAAATCTCGGTAGGATGGCCGGTGATGAAGGTCGGTTGGACGAGGTGCTTCTCGGCCACTTCCTCGAACACGTTGTTGAGGATGCCGCCGATGCCCTGCTTGGCTTCGTACTTGACCCCAAGCCTGTCGGCGATCGCCCGCGCCTCGGCCACCGTCTTGACGGCGGCGAAATCGACGCCGGCGTATTTTTTGATCGCCTCGGTCATGCTGATCCGCGGCCACGGCGGGGTAAGATCGATCTCCTGGTCCTGGTATGTAATCTTCGTCGTTCCCAGCACCTCAAGGGCGACATGGGCGATAACCTGCTCGGTGAGAGCCATTATATCGTTATAGTCGGCAAAGGCCTGATAAGACTCGAGCAAGGTGAATTCCGGGTTATGCTTTATTGAGATGCCTTCGTTGCGGAACACGCGGTTGATCTCGTACACCTTCTCGAAGCCGCCGACAATCAGCCGCTTGAGATAGAGCTCGGGGGCGATCCGCATATAAAGGCGCATATCGAGCGCGTTGTGGTGGGTGATGAAGGGCCGTGCCGCCGCACCGCCGGCTATTGGGTGCATCATCGGCGTCTCGACCTCGAGATACCCCTGGGCGTCGAAGTAGTGCCGCAGCGCCTGGATAACCCTGCTGCGGGCCACGAACGTATCCCGCACCTCGGGGTTGACGATCAGGTCGAGGTACCGCTGGCGGTACCTGGTTTCCACGTCCTTGAGGCCGTGCCATTTTTCCGGCAGCGGCCGCAGCGACTTGGCGAGGATTTCAAAGCTCGTCACCTTGACGCTGATTTCGCCCTTTTGAGTGCGGAAAACCTCGCCCTCGACGCCGATAATGTCGCCGATATCCAGCAGCCCGAAGTTCTCGTACGCGGCTTCGCCGATCGTATCCTGGCGGAAATAAAGCTGGACGCGCCCGGACATGTCCATCAAATGGGCAAAACTCGCCTTGCCGTGGCCGCGGATGGCCACGACCCTCCCGGCCAGGCGGGCCGTCTGGCCTTCCAGCTTGTCGAAGTCGGCGATGATTTCGCGGGCATGGTGGCTAAAATTATATTTGCGGCCAAACGGCTCGATCCCCCGAGCCGCGATGGCCGCCAATTTCTCGCGCCGTACGCGCAGCAATTCATTCAGTTCTTCGCCGGTCAAAGCGACCTGCTCACGGTTGTCAGTCATAACAAGCATCCCCTCAGGCAGGAACCCTAAGCCCCTTTGATGTCGACTATCTCGTACTTCAGCGACCCCGCCGGCACGTTCACCTCAACGATGCTGCCGACCTTGCGGCCGAGGATGGCCTCGCCCACCGGCGACTCGTTGGAAATCCTGCTCTCGGTCGGGTCGGCCTCGGCCGAGCCGACGATGGTGTACTCCAGCTCGTCGCCGAACTCGAGATCCTTGAGCACGACCGTGGAACCGATCGTCACGACATCGGCGCTGATCTCGTCCTCGTCGATAAGCTTGGCGTTGCGGAGCATCTTTTCGAGGGTGAGGATTTCGCCCTCGATGAACGCCTGCTCGTTCTTGGCGTCCTCATACTCGGAGTTCTCGCTGATATCGCCGAACTCGATCGCCTGCTTGATCCTCTCGGCGACTTCACGGCGGCGCACCGACTTAAGGTGGTCCAACTTCTGCTCTATCTTTTTCAGCCCTTCAGCGGTGAGGATAATCTGCTTTTCCGGCATTCTTTTGCTCCCCTTCTTATCCGTGGATTGCGTCCCAACCTGTATTTATATTATTCGTCTGCCCGGAATGTTGACCCCCGGCCGAGCCAGGCAATATAAATAGTGCCAAGCGAACGACTTGACACTTGTTTCTATAAGGATGTTACCCCCTCATTGGCATTTATTATAGGCGCAAAACCGCCATTTGTCAACGCCTTCTAACAGATTCCCTCCTTCGGCAGGGCAGTTCTCGCCCTGATCTTTTCCTTTACGCCTTCAATCTCTTCGGGAGTTACGGCCCGTTCAAAGCTGCGGAACCCGGCCAGACGAAAGCCGTGCTTGGCTGCCAGCTGCTCGATAGTCTCGATCTGCTTCACCGTCAGGTCGCGGCCGAGGCTAAAATTTTCGTACCGTTTCTCAAGCGCCAGAATCATCGTCTCGGCCATGCAGGCATAAGCCGTCCGGGGCGGGAAGCCGAAATTGAGACCGAAATCCACCTCGCCGGGGACCTCGACCACGCCGCCCTCGATCACCAGCACGTCGTCGCGCGCTTCGACCACGCGGCGGGACACGTTGCGGGGCCGGGCGACGTCGCAAACGATCGCCCCCGTCTTAAGATCCTCGGGCTCGATGAGGGTGTCGACGGCGCTCGTGACGGCGATGACGATATCGGCCGCCTTGAGTGCCCCCTTAGTATTTGCCGTAACTCTCACGGCTAACCCTGTCGCCCGGAATATTTGCCCGGCAATTTTCTCCAGTTTGGCCTCGTTGCGGGCGACCAGCGTCAGGTAGCGTACTTCCCGCGCCAGTATCTGCGCGCAGGCGGCGCCGACCGACCCGGTGGCCCCCAGCACGACGACGTTGGCCCGCTCCATATTGATGCCGAGCGTCTTGGCCGCCTGGCGGGTCCCCTCCAGAGCGGTGGCCACCGTGTAGCTGTTGCCGGAAGTTACAGCGATGTTGAGATTCTTGGCGATGGTGAT
>JALHDI010000039.1 GCA_022839045.1 Sporomusaceae bacterium | reverse complement strand
AGTAATGCGGTTTCAAACGGCCCCGTGGTGTAGTGGTCTAACATGCCGCCCTGTCACGGCGGAGATCGTCGGTTCAAATCCGATCGGGGTCGCCATTTATATTTTTTTTGCCGCGGTAGCTCAGTTGGTAGAGCAGAGGACTGAAAATCCTCGTGTCGACGGTTCGATTCCGCCCTGCGGCACCATTCAAGCGGAAGTAGCTCAGTGGTAGAGCATCGCCTTGCCAAGGCGAGGGTCGCGAGTTCGAATCTCGTTTTCCGCTCCATTATCTGGCGGCATAGCCAAGTGGTAAGGCAGAGGTCTGCAAAACCTCTATTCCCCAGTTCGAGTCTGGGTGCCGCCTCCAACAGGAAAAACCACCCTTTGCGGGTGGTTTTTAGTTGCTTTTTGATAACTAAATATGGTGTTTTATGCTTAACTTTTCTTGATATTTCCACGATATTATGTTTAGCAAGTTTTTTCCGCGTGACGTTAACACAGCGTTGCGCTTTTCAACTCCTAATAAGAGGAGGCTTTTGCGTTGCGGAAACTAATATCCTATGATTTGCAGGCGGGCATGATAACCGCGGAACCGGTGTTTTCCCACGACGGCAGGCAGATTCTTGTTCCGGCCGGCAGCGAGCTTACAGAGCAGACTATCCGCCAGATTCAAAACTGGGATATACCATTCGTCATGATCGCAGAAATGTTGGAAGCCGAACTGCTGAGTCCACCCGCGGCCAACGACCCGGTACTGGAAGAACTTCCGGAACCGATGGCGAAGAAGGTAATCAGTTTTACCAACAACTTGGAAGAAGCGTTGTTCAATATAACCGACTTTTTTGAAGCGGTAAGGTCCGGCGGCGCTTTTGAAACGGCCGGGTACCGGCAGATTTCCGCCAAGGTCGCCCGCCATCTTGTTCAGCCCTCCGAGGCAATAAACAGACTGCTTTTTAGGATAACCGTCACCCGCGACCGTGATTATCTCGAGCGCCATTCCGTATCAGTCGCCGCCTTGGCCGGGATGCTGGCGTCGTGGATGGAACTGTCCCCTGCCGTAATCGACGAAGTTGTTCTCGCTGGTCTCATTCACGATATCGGCAAGATAAGGATGCCGCGCAGCCTGATAATGGACAACGACCCTACTCCCGAACGTCAGGAAATGCTTAGGCAACATGTTCTGCTAGCCTACGAGCTGCTCCAGGATGTACCCGGGTTGCCGCCCAACGTGCTTGCTGCCGTGACGCAGCATCACGAATACCGCGACGGCAGCGGCTACCCCCTGGCGCTGGCCGGTGACAGCATTAATCAATACGCCCGCATCGTCACGGTTGCCGACCGCCTGTGCCATATAGTCGAAGGTTCCGGGGGACTCAATCCTTTCAACATGGTCGAAACAGTCAAGAGCGAGATGTTCACGAGGCTAGACCCGTCAGTATGTGATACGTTCATCCGAAGGATAAACGATTATTTGATGAATAACCCGGTCAAGATTAATGACGGGCGCAAGGCAAAGGTCGTTTTTTTGCCGACTATTAACCCCACTTCCCCGGTTCTGAAAACCGAGGACGGCCAGTTTATCGATCTGACAAAAAATCGCGACATTACGATTGTCGGGCTGACGTTTTAGAAGCCGCGTATTAGGAGAGGCTTATTTTGCCTCGGTTCGGACACCCCGCGCTCTTGTCAGAGAACCAGATTTGCGATATAATATTACTGCTGTCCCGGCAGCTGCGGCTGTCGGGATTTAATACACGCCGGAGTGGCGGAACAGGCAGACGCAACGGACTTAAAATCCGTCGGGCAGTAATGCCCGTACCGGTTCGACCCCGGTCTCCGGCACCAAGATCGAAGCCCAGGACAATATTCCTGGGCTTTTTTATTTATTTAGCGAACGCAATTTAGCGATTTACAAGATGCTGTGACAAAACCGACGTAATTGCTGGAAGTCATACGATATGTAGGTAAATAACGGTAATAAAACCACATGTTGACAAAACCGTACATATGTTCTATAATTGACTTACAAATAATGACAAGCTTTTACGGGGTGTCGCAATGAAAAAGCTGTGCGCAATCCTCATCCTTGTCGTAATTATCAATCTCGGTTTCGGCTTCGCATCACCGACTCCGGCGCGGGCCGATACCTTCGACGCTATTCTCGACGTGCTTGACGCAGTAAATACTTATGCATTAGTCCGCGAAATGATCAAAAAGACCGAATTTACCATGCAGAACCAGATATACCAAAATAATAAACAGAAATTCGGCGTAAGCCGAGACGAGGCCGCCAACGAAATGCTGCACCGGATTTTCACCCGTGTGGGCGCCGCCCCCGGTAACGGCGAGATTCTTGCCCGACCACCCAGCTACTTTATCATTCCCGATGCTTCCATTAATGGTTTCCGGTCAATTGGCAATGTTATCGCGATAAATGTGGGCGTTTTCCATGAGTTCGGTTTCAATGAGGATATGGTCGCTTTTATTGTAACTCACGAAATCGGCCACGGCACTAAACAACACTCCTTGCGACAGATCGAAGGCATGCTTCCGTTAAATGTCATCGCGCAGCTCATCGCGAAAAGATATGGAGAATATATCCCGGAATATCAGTTGCAGCTTGCCGGGCTGGTTCTTCTGCATATACAAAATAGCGGTTATTCTGTTCCCTTCGAGTACGAGGCCGATAACATGGGCTTCGAATACGCCGTCAATGCCGGCTATAATCCGGGAGGAGCCGCTGCCGCCTTTGTTCGGATGAAGTCCTTTTATGACGATAAGCCGGATCTGCTGCAGACTTTGTTTAATCCTCGTACACACCCTACACATCAACAGCGCATCGAGAATTTTTCTACCAAACTCACTGCTTATTCCGGCAATAATGTCACCGTAAGCGGCACAGCCGTAAATGTCAAGGGGCAGCTCCTGTTGAATACCAGGCCGATCGGGGCGCGGCTGGCTGAGGAGCGCGCTTACCTGGTGGCCGGTAATCTTGCCCGCGTTTTTCATCAGTCGCCGCGGCCGATGGAGCCGGCCACAGTAGAGTTCGGTACTCTCAAGCTGGCCGGACGAAGTATTATTACGCCAGTGCCCGGCGAGCCGTCGGCCGAGGAATTGCAGGCCAAATTGAATACAATGTTAGGGTTTTCTACAGTCGCGCCCAGTCAGCCAACGTCTAACAAGGCCAAGTCTTTGAACGCTCATTGGATTGAATTGTAGCGTTAGGAAGAGGGTGAAGGTGTTGCGGAAAAGTCGCTTGTATTCTTGTCTCTTCTACGGACTGTCAGCCGTTATAATCAGCGCCTTAACCGGCTTCTCCCCGGTCGGCGCTGCTCCGGCAGGGGCAACAAGCCCTGCCACTGCTACCATTCGCATCGGCGGCAACTTCGACCTCAGCGGGCGTTACGCCTATTTTGGCGAGATGGTGGTCAAGGGGGCCAGATTGGCTTTTAAAGAAGCCAACGACACCGGTGGCGTGCTTGGTCGCAAGATCGAATTCGTACCTCTTGATAACGCTTCCGACAAAGCAAAGGCAGTGGTCGTGATGAAAAGTCTGGCCGCCAGGGGAAACGTATCGGCGGTGTTAGGCTGCCTTACTACGACCGCTACATCGTCAGCCTATGTGATCGCCGAACAGAATCGGATACCTTTGATAAGCCCGTCGGCGAGTGGTTATCGGTTGACAGGAAGCGACGGCAAGGTGAAGGCCTATGCTTTTCTGACATGCTTCTTGGATTACAGCCAGGCTGGCATTATGGCCAGGTTTGCATTTGAAGAACTGGGAGCCAAGACGGCCGCAATCGTCTTAACGATAAAGTGGAAATGTCCCGCATTATGGCGGCTGCTTTCGAGCAGGCTTTTGCGGCCGCCGGGGGAAAGATCGTCGCCAAGGAACAGATCGGCAGCGACGGAGAAGCTTCCCAAGAATATATCGCTCAGGTCCGGCAAGCCGAACCGGAAGTTATCTTCGTTCCCCTGAATTATCGTGAGGGCGGGCAGGCTATCCGCTGCTTGCGTGATGGCGGCATAGGCGTTCCGCTGTTGGGTCCGGATCTGTGGGATACGCCGCGTATTGTTGCTTACGCAGGCGAAGAAGCGCTCAATGACATCTATTTTTTTAGTCAATATGCCGGAAGTAGAATACTGCCAAAAGTAGACAAGTTCCTTGATGTTTTTGAGAAGGAATTTAAATATCCGGCCGATTTTTACGCGGCAATGGGTTATGAAGCAGCTGTCGTTCTTATCGAGGCGATAAAGAAGGCCGGCAGCACCGATCCCGAAAGCGTGCGGACGGCCTTAGAAGGTATCGAGGCGGAAGGGTTGCTGGGGACAATCCGCATTGACGCCGCCGACCACAATGTGACGAAACCTGCGACGGTTCATAGGATGATAGAAGGACAACCTTTTTCTTACCGGATGTTCAAACCATAAAAAACACAGCCACGGTCCTTGCGGGGACCGTGGCTTTTGCTGTAATCGAGTTACTTCCTTTTCCAAATTTTATAGGCATGAACCAGATAGGCTATGAACAGCGCCGTCACCGCCACGGCGAGCCAGTTGCCGCTGTAAGCGGCAAGGTGTGTGCCGAAGGCAGAGTCGAGAATATCGAGCGTTGAGCCGAGGATCACGATTGCCGCTATTGCGGCGACAAGATAAAAAGGAGTCGAACGTTTGGCCATTTCAGCTTCCTTTCCGGCTATCGGCAATGCCAGGCTTTTTTAGTCTAGGAGTAAAAGTCCGGTGAGCGTGACGCGGCCGGGGACGAATCCGGACGGGAGTCCGGCGGCGATGCAGGTCATTTCCACATCGATTCCCACCGCCTCCAGGGAAGGGCGGGCCTCCGCCGGCCGGCGACAGACGGGAGGACAGTCCTCGCCCGCACAGTCCGGGCAAAGCTGGCAATGTCCGCAGCCGAGGCCGACGGCCAAGCTGTAACCGTAACGGAAGGCTTCTTGCTCCAGGCTGATGATGAGCGCGTTCATGGCAAGTTTTTCCCGGTCGAACACGGTTCGATAGTCAGCAGGTTCAGCCTCCCGGGTGATTTGCACCAGGAGTGAGAAAGTATAACGGGCCAGGACGGCTGATGTTTCAGCCAAATCCCATACATTGGGCGGGCACATCAGGTTGCGGCCGAACTGCCCGCACAGGTTGAGCCGGCATTTGAGCCTTACCCGCGGGTCGACGACAATCTCACGCGCCAGAAGCGGCTCGACCTCGCTGCAGCCTTTGGCTTTCGCCGCCTCGGCCAGCGCTAGCAGGTCTTTTATCGTTTGCGCCGTTCTCGCCATTTTGCGGTCCTCCCAGCTACTTTTCGTAGACAACCCTGCCGCCGCATACGGTGCAAACCACCTCGGCGGCGGCGATTTCATCCGGAGGAATTGCGAAGATATCTTGGGACAGAACAACAAGATCGGCTAACATGCCGGGAGACAGAGCGCCTTTTTCCTTTTCCGCGAACTCGGCGAAGGCTGCGTTGGCGGTATAGGCGTTTACCGCTTCCGCAACGGTTACCCTTTGCTCGGGATGCCAGGATTGTCCGCCGTCAAGCTTGCGGGTTACGGCGGCCTGAATGCCTTCGAGGGGATTGAGGGAAGCGACCGGCCAATCGCTTCCGAAGGCCAGCTTGACCCCGGCGTCGATGAGAGAGCGGAAGGGATAGGCAAACTTTGCCCGTTCCTGGCCGATACGCCGTTCGGCCCAGCGGCCGTCGTCAATGACGTGGCTCGGCTGAACTGAGGCGATAGCCCCCAGCGCCGCCAACCGGCCGATATCTTCGGCGCAGAGGTGCTGGGCGTGTTCGACGCGGAAGCGCCGGTCGCGCGCGCCGTTGCGGGCCGCTACTTCGGCAAAAAGATTAAGCAGAATGTTGTTGGCTTTGTCGCCGATAGCGTGGACGGCCGCCTGCAGTCCGGCAAGGTCCGCGGCGGCTAGCTGTTCGCCCAGGTCGGCGATAGGATGCATGAGTAGGCCGCCGTTATCCGGTTCGTCGTCATAGGGGGCGAAGAACAGAGCGGTGGAAGAACCGAGCGACCCGTCGACAAAAGCCTTTACGCCTGCTAGCCTTAGCCAGGCGTCCTGCTGGCCGGCCGGCAGTTCCCCGGCCCCGATCCAGTCGGGCAGGGGCATATGGAGGCTGAGCCTGACGGTCAACGCTTGCTTGCGGCGGAACGCTTGAAATACGCGCCAGCTTTCCCATTCTTTCCCCACGGCCATATCCTGGAGCGAGGTCACGCCGAGAGAGGCGGCAAGCGCGGATGCTTTCCCAACAGCGGCGAGCGATTCGTCCATGCCGGGCGGCGGTATCGCCCGGCGGACCAGTTCGAGAGCGCCATCCTTCAATATACCGGTCGGCTCGCCGGTTACGGGGTGCCGCATTATTGCGCCGCCGGACGGATCCGGCGTCCCGGCCGTTATGCCGGCCGCGGCGAGGGCGGCGCTGTTGGCCACGCCCATGTGCAGGTCACTGCGGGTGACGAAAATCGGCGTCTCCGGCGTAAAAGGGTCGAGGTCTTCTTTATCCGGCAACCGCGGGTCGGACCACGCGCCATTATCCCAGTTGCCGCCTGTCAACCAGCGCCCCGGGGGGAGTGTATGGGAGCCGGACGCGACCATGGCGGCGAGTTCTTCGCGGCTGCGGGCGTTCCGCAGATCGACGGCCATCAACTGGCGGCCGCCGAGGAGGAGGTGGGCATGGCTGTCGTTAAAGCCTGGCAGAACAAGCTTGCCGCCGGCGTCGATCACCGTCGTTCCCGCTCCTGCGAGCGGGGAGATGTCTGCGTTGCTTCCTACGGCAACGATCCTGTCATCGCTGACGGCGATAGCCTGACTGCGTTTTCCGGAGCCGACGCCTGTCCACACGGAGGCGTTGAGGATGACGAGGCTGGCATGGGTCATTGAATAACCTCCACGAATGAGTCTTCAGATTAAAGATACCATGTCCGCACGGGTACAGCAACAATCCCGAAGCAAATTACAAAAAAATGCACGGCCCGGTATTGACAAACGACCTCGTCGAAAACTATAATGAATACAAAATTAATAATAACAAGTCGATGAGGACTTTCTAATTATTTTAGGAAGTCTTTTGCGCTTTTATCGGCCGCTGAATGCAGCCGTACGGCGCGGATCATCCCGGAGTCAAGCTTGTGTTCAGATGGGTAAAGGAGGGATAATGATGTTAGCCGGCAGCGAAGAGTTCACCCGCATGCCACTTTACTGGCAGGTCGCTTCCTTGCTGCAGTTCTGGTCAAGCGGCGATAGCGGGGGAATGCCCTTAAGCCAGGGGCGGGATAATATCATCGTGGCTTAATACAGAGTATTATATGAAACTAATTTGAGAGGTGGATTTTGCATGTTGAAAGATTTGCTTTACTACATCCCGGCAGGCAAATATACCAACGGACAGTTGGTCAATCTGCTGAAGGATCATCCCGAAATCAAGTTCGTATCCCTGGTCGGCATCGATCTCGCCGGCAACGATACCGACGAGAAAATCCCCATTAATCTGTTTTTGAAAGATATCGAGAAATTCTTCCTGGGGGGCGCAGTCGAAACGGACGGTTCGTCAGTCGTCCTCACCGGCGTGGCAACCCTTAACAACGCCAAGGTTGATATGGTGGTCGACCCTAACGTCAACTGGTTCATCGACTACAACTGGGACAATATTGACGAAGAGACCGGCAAGCCTGTCGGCTCCCTCCGCATCCCGGCCTTCCTCGTCCATAACGGCCTGCGGGTCGACTCCCGCTCCATCCTGGCGCAGAGCCTCGAGTACGTTAAAGAGGAAATTATCGGGTTGTTGAAGAAGGCCGGCAAAGTATCCGGTCTCGAGCATCTCGACCCTGCCGAGATCGACGACATCGTCTTTACCGTCGGCACCGAACTTGAATTCTGGGTCAAGACGCCGGATGAGACCGCGGAAATAGAGGAACTGTCAGCCACTCAGGTCATGCAGGAGAACTACTGGGCCCGTGCCCGCGGTCAAGCCCGCACCGCCCTTGAGGAAGCCATCCTTATGCTGGGCAGGTACGGCCTCGAGCCCGAGATGGGCCACAAGGAGGTCGGCGGCCTCAAGGCCCGCATCGGTGAGTCCGGCGATCTCGCCCATGTTGTCGAGCAGATGGAGATCGACTGGCGGTTCGCAAATGCCATACAGGCTGCCGACAACGAGCTCCAGGCCCGCATTCTGGTCAAGGAAGTATTCCGCGAAAATGGCCTCGAGGTAACCTTCAAAGCAAAACCCATCACCGGCGTCGCCGGCAGCGGCGAGCATACCCACGTAGGTATGGCCGCCAGGCTGAAGTCGGGTAAACTGGTGAATCTGTTCGCTCCCAACGACATGAAGGGCGATTTCCTTAGTGCCGTCGGTTACGGCGCCATCATGGGCCTCCTCAAGAATTACGAAGTCGTCAACCCCTTCGTTTCCGCCACCAACGACTCCCTCAACCGCCTCAAACCCGGTTTCGAGGCCCCGGTCTGCATCGTTACCTCCCTCGGTCACAGCCCGGCCGTGCCGTCCCGCAACCGCACCATCCTGGCCGGTCTCGTCCGCGACGTCAACAACCCGCTGGCCACCCGCTTCGAAGTCCGCGCCCCGAACCCCTTCACCAACACCTATATCGTCGTCGCTGCCTTCTACCTGAGCATGCTCGACGGCATCAAGGCGGCCGTCGGCGCCGGCAAGACCACCAAGGAACTCGAAGCAGAGCTTTCCAAGGAACCGGCCACCGCCGGGTTCTATCTGGAGCAGGGCCGTGCTTACCGCAGCGAGCACGACGTTTTCGAGGACTACACCGCCGAGGAACGGGACCGTCTCTTCAGCAAGCCGCCGGCCACCGTCTGGGAAAATATGTCCAACATCGAAAAGTACCCGCAAAAAGTGGCTGTTCTTACCGCGGGGAACGCCTTCCGCAAGGAACTCATCGACGCCTTCGTGGCCGGAGCGCTCCTCCGCTGGCGGACCGAACTGGTCAACCGCATTATCGGCGAAAACTGCGAGGCGATCAAAGAGTGCAAGCCCTTGCATGCCGTGAAGGACGAAATCGACGAAAAAGCCTGGCAGAAAGTCAGCGATCTTCGCCTCTATCTGGCGAAAGACACAACCGCCGCTAAAAGCCTGTTCAGCCGCATCCGGGAAGCGGTGGCGAGCGGCGATTATGCAACCGCTTCGAACATGCAGATCGAAATGGCTGAAAAAATGGGCGAACTCAAAGCTCTCTACGCCCAGTACAAACGCAACATAATCTAAACAGGCAAGATTAATCCCCCGGGTATGCCGGGGGATTAATTATTTGCCGGATTATTACTTGAAATCAGAAGAAAATTAACCTAAAATGAATTAAGAGAAATATTTCTGAGGTGGAATATGGACAATATCGACTTGAGGATTGTCGACATCCTCCAGACCGACGGCCGGATAACCATGAAAGAGTTGGGCCAGCGGGTAGGATTGACCAGCCCGGCCACCATAGAGCGTGTCAAGAAACTGGAAGACAGCGGCATTATCGGCGGCTACCGGGCCGATATTAACATCGCCAAAGCAGGTCTGCCGATTCGGGCCTTCATCCTTGTCACGATCGGCGGCGGTTCGGGAGAAGCGCTCCTCGACTATTGCCGCAACCAATCCATGCTTCTCGAGTGCCATCGCCTTGCCGGCAGCGCCTCCTACCTTATCGGCGCTGCTGTCGCCGATCCCGCCGCGCTCGAAAAACTGCTCGACGAACTGGCTGTCTACGGCCGCACCGAGACCCACCTCGTGCTGTCCACGCCGGTCGCCGCCAAAAAGATCATTTTGCCCTGATATCGCAATGATACAAACCCCGGAGCGGCGCTCCGGGGTTTTAAAACTCGGTCACTTCGCCGCCCTTGATCGAGCGGTACTTTTGACTGTTGACGTCGAACGTCTCCCCTGGCTCGATATCGCCGCGGTGGGTGTAGCCGCGCAGTTCCCAATAGCCGGTCTCGTACTTATCCGTGAAAGCAAGTTTCGTCAACCATTTGCAGCTTTTATATCCCCACAGGTTGGGCACGACCATGCGCAGCGGCCCGCCGTATTCGTCCTCGAGCGCCTCGCCGCCAACCCCCCAGACAAGCATCGCTTTCGAAGCCGCGAGATCGGACAGCAGAATGCAAGTCGTGTAGTCGCCGGCGCTTGTCAAAAAAGCATAGCGGGCCGAACTCCGGGGCGCGACGGCCGCGAGGAAGTCCTGCCATAGAATACCGTTCCAGTCGGCCCTCACCGACCAGCCGCTTACCGACGTAAGGCGGGTATTGACAGTCGAGACAGGGAAATTTGCCGCAAGTTCGGTGAGGCTGAAAGTTTGGTCGCCGTCGGCGAGACCGGAAACAGTCAGGCGGAAAGCGTCTCGGTCGAGGTGCAGAACGCCCTCGGCCGCAAACACGGGAGTTTTCATCTGCTTCAGTATACTCATGGCACACTCCTGCTGACGATGTATTTTCACTATACCATATTTTGTCCTGACTGTCAGATTAGTATTGGTGCGTTTAGGGGCAAAGTATTTACCGGTATGGCCAGGTCGCAGGAATTGGCGGGGCGCGGGCCGTATTTTATAACTAAAGGCTTTTTCGGCAAAGGTGAGACACATGGATTTTTTGCGCCACATCCACATATTGGCGCCGTTCTTCCGGCGGCGCTGGCCATATTACGTCCTTGGCATCGTTGTCCTCGTCGTAGTCGATTTGCTGCAGCTAGCCATTCCCCGCCTGACCGGCAAGGCGGTCGACCTGTTGCTGGCAGGCGGCGCCGGTCTTGCCAGGCTGCTTTTTACGCTCACCGTTCTCGCCATCCTTATCGCCATTCTCCGCTACTTTTACCGGGTGCTCATCATGGGCACTACCCGCCACCTCGAATACTACCTGCGGGAGAAACTCTTCGCCCACACCCTCCGCTTACCCTCCGTCTACTTCGACCGACACGGCCCCGGGCGGGTCATGGCTCTCACCATCAACGACGTCACTGCAGTCCGCGTCGCGGTAGGTCTCGGCGCGATCCTGCTCGTCGATGCCCTCATCATGGGCTTGGCTTCGCTGGTTGTTATGGTCGAAGTTGTCAACTGGGAACTCACCTGGCAGTCGGTCGTGCCGCTGCCGTTCGTGCTGATAGGTACAGCCCTGATGGGCCGGCCGATCCACGACCGCTTCCGCACCGTTCAGGAAAAATTCAGCCAGCTCACCGAGATGGTGCAGGAAACCTTCGCCGGCGCCAGAGTCGTGAAAGGTTTTGCCGCCGAACCGGTGGCCATCGACCGCTTTACCGCCGTCAGCTGGGACAATGTCACCGCCAACCTGGCCATGGCCCGCCTGCAGGCCGCTTATTTCCCCGTTTCCCATACCGCGCCGCTGTTTTGCTACGCCATCGCTCTCTACGGCGGCGGACAACTTATCGTCGACGGCGTCCTGACCGTCGGCGATCTGGTAGCCTTCCTCGGTTACCTCGGCCTCATGATCTGGCCGGTTACCGGCTTCAGCTACCTGATCGCGACCGTTCAGCGTGGCTCGGCGTCACTGGGCCGCATCGCCGCCCTTCTGGCCGAGCCGGCGTACGAGACCGGCCTGCCGGCTTCACCTGGCGCTCTCCCCGGCAGCAGCGTCGAACTTCGTAATCTGACCTTTCGGTATCCCGACAGCCCGAATCCCGCTCTCAAAGGCGTCACAGTCACAATCCCTGCGGGAGCGGTCGTCGGGATCGTCGGGCGAACCGGCGCAGGCAAGTCCACGCTGCTCAAGCTTCTGCTCCGCCTATATGAGCCGCCCGCCGGCGCCATCTTCATCGGCGGCCGGGAGATACTTTCACTGGACTTTCTGTCGCTCCGCGAGGGGATAGGCTATGTCCCGCAGGACAGTTTCCTGTTCGCCCGCACCATCGGCGAGAATATCGCCTACGACCGCGACTATCGGCGCGCCGACGTGGAGAAGGCAGCCGGCCTTGCGGCGGTCAGGGAAGCAATCGACGACAAGCCCTACGGCTTCGGCACCGTTCTCGGCGAGAAGGGCCGGCGCCTGTCGGGCGGTCAGCAGCAGCGGGTGGCGATCGCCCGGGCTTTGGTCAAGAGCCCGGAAATCCTCCTCCTCGACGACGTTTTCGCCTCCCTGGATTACGAAACGCAGACCGAGCTTCTCGCCAATATGAAGGATTTCAGCGGCGGCCGCACCACCATCATCGTTTCGCAGCGGGTCGCGGCGGTCAAAAACGCCGATTTTATCGTCGTCCTCGACGACGGCGCCGTCACGGAGCAAGGAACCCACGCCGAACTCATCGTCCGGGCCGGACTATACTTCAAGCTGTATGAACAGCAGTTGGTCAACGGTGAACAACCATGAGCATGTATTATCGCGGCCGGGAATACGATTCCGCCGCCCCCGACCGTCCACTTGACCGGGATGTGGCGGCAGTCCTGTGGAGCTTCGCCAGGCCATTCAGGGTTCTTATGGCGGCCGCCCTCGTCGTGATGCTCCTCGGCACAGCCGCCGATCTTGCGCGGCCTTACCTTCTCAAAATCGCCATCGATAATCAGATCCTCCCCGGCGATCTAGCCGGCCTCCGGAACACCGCCTGGCTGTACGCCGCCACCATCGCCGCCGGCATGGCTTTTTCCTGGGCGCAGACCATCCTTCTCCAGTACATCGGCCAGAAAATAATCTTCGACGTAAGGCAGAAAGTATTCCGCCAACTCATCTACCTGCGCTACACCGACATAGAGGGCCAGCCGGTAGGCCGCATCGTCACGCGGGTCACCAACGATACCGACGCCATCAAAGACCTCTACACCGAGGTGCTCGTTGCCTTCGCCAGCGACTTGCTGGTGCTGATCGGCATCATCGCCGTCATGCTCGCGATCGACTGGCGGCTGGCGCTCGTCTCGTTCACCGTCATTCCGGTGATGATCGTCCTGGCCGCCCTCTACCAAAAGTACGCCCGGCGGGCCTACCGCCTGGTGCGCGAGAAAACGGCCGCCATCAATAGCTTTCTGCAGGAAAGCTTTAACGGCATCAGCGTCGTCAAAGCGTTCGCCCGTTTTTCACGCAGCGAGGCCGAATACACCGCCGTCAATCGCGAATACCTTGCCGCCGGCATGAAAGAAATGCGCACCTTTGCCATTTTCCGGCCGTTTGTCGACCTTGTCTATACTCTGGCGGTCGTGCTCCTCCTGTGGTACGGCGACTGGCAAAGCAGCCTGGGGGGCGTCGAGATCGGCGTAGTCGTCGCCTTCCTGCGTTACATGGAAAAATTCTTCTGGCCGATCAGAGACCTGGCCGAGAAATACAGCCTCCTGCAGTCGGCCCTGGCGGCAGCCGAAAGGGTCTACGAAATGCTGGCCGCCGAGCGCCCTGCCGAAGAACCTGTCGGGCAGAATCCCCATCCGCCCGTCAAAGGCGAGATAACCTTCGAAAACGTCTGGTTCGCTTATGAAGAGCCTCACTGGGTGCTCTGCGGCCTGTCCTTCTCGGTGGCGGCCGGCGAATTCATCGGTATCGCCGGCCTCTCCGGCTCGGGCAAGACCACAGTCATCAACCTTCTGCTCCGCCTGTACGAACCGCAGCGGGGTCGGATACTCGTAGACGGCGTTGATGTTCGCGACATCCCCCTCGACGTTCTCCGGCGAACTATCGGCGTGGTATTTCAGGACGTGCACCTGTTTAACGGTACGGTGGCCGAAAACATTAGTCTGTTCGACCCCGCGATCTCCCGCCGGGATATCATCGACGCCGCTGCCACGGCAAACTGCCACGAATTTATCGTCAGGCTCCCGCAGGGCTACGACACGCCGATTGGCTATCAGGGAGCGATGATCTCGGTCGGGCAGCGCCAACTGCTTTCCCTCGCCAGGATGCTGGCCTGCCGTGCCGGCGTACTCGTGCTGGACGAAGCAACCTCCAATATCGACGGCGAAACCGAGTTGCTCATCCAGGGCGCGCTCGCGCACATCGTCAAGCAGCGCACCATGCTTGTCGTCGCCCATCGCCTCTCCACCATTCGGGACGCCGACCGCATCCTCGTCCTTCATCGGGGCGTGGTCGCCGAGGCAGGCACCCACGATGAGCTTGTCGCCGGCCGGGGACTCTACTGGCGGCTATATCACAGCCAGTAACCGAAGCTTCCGGCCAAGAAGGAATATAACGCCGGCGCAAGGAATATAATACCAAAACCTACTGGGAGGGATATGGTATGGCCAATATGTTCAGCGATCTTGAAGGGCTGCGTATCGCCATGGCGATGGAGGCCCGCGGCCGGGACTTTTATCAGCAGGCTTACCAGCAAACCCCTAACGCTACGCACAAAGAATTATTCCTGTGGCTGAAGAACGAGGAAATACACCACCTGGCAAGATTCACCGCCCTCTTCAACATGCTCGAAAACCGCAAGGAAGCCCATTCGGCCGAATACCTCTTCGACCCTGAGACTTCCCGCTACCTTACGGTTATCGCCGAAGAGCACGTTTTTCCCAAACCTTACGACGCCGTGGAACACGTCGCCGGGCTGACGAGCGTACAAGCCGTATTGCAGGCTGCCTTGCAGGCGGAAAAAGACTCCGTGCTGTTTTATGACGAACTGGCTACCCGGGCCAAGTTTGCCGAGGCCCGGGACGTTTTCCGCATCCTTAAAGGAGAAGAACAGGCCCATGTCGTCAAAATCCGCGAAATGATCGACGCCTGGGCGTAACGAAGGAGGAAACGGTTATGGATGCGAGGCTTGTTCTCTATAATCTCCATGCCTGTCCGGAATGCCAGAGCATCAGAGAGAAGCTCGCCGAACTGGAGCTCACATACGTATGCGTCAACGTCAGCCCTTCGAAAACCAAGCGGGCCCAGGTGTTCGAACTGACCGGCCAGTATTCGGTTCCGGTGCTGGTGGACGGCGAAACGATCCTCACCTCCGCGGACAACATCCTGGAATATCTTGTGGAAACCTATGCCCACAACGTGATCAAGCCTGTCAAGTATTGACGTTTCCGGCGCAGCCCGCTCCGCATATCATGGTAGCGGGAGGGATGTGCGATGCTGAGACGGCGCCGACGCCGCAAATGTCCGATCGAGAAAGGGGTAAAGATCATCTGCCCCCACTGCGGCACCATTGTTGTCGTTCCCATGTGCAAGGCTGTCAACGGCGAACAAATAATTTGTTCAAATTGCCAGCAGGATTTTATTTTCGGGGCTTAGAACAGCTTGAATTCTTCGCCAAATACTGTAAAATTGATTTAGAGACGAACTTGAATAGGGGGATGGGCGAATGCCTAGGGGGCCCAGCAAACGCGGCTATCACAGGCAGGATATGCAGAAGGTGAACCGTACCGCCCTTGTAGTAGGGGGCGTTACCGCAGCCGTTCTCTTATTGGTGATGGTCGTTTCCTTCATTAGGTAATTCCTTTAGCCCAAGCGCCGCACGGCGCTTATTTTTTGAAAGATACGAGGAGAATATTTGGTGCCCGATCGGGCGCGGTAACGGAACACGAACACTTAAGGAGGCATTGCCGTGGACAGAGAATGGGTAATGGCCACTATCGCCGAATTGGCCGGGTTCAGCGCGGGCGGTCCGGGAATTACCCGCCTCGCTTTCAGCGAGGAGGACCGCAGGGCAGGAGAATATATCCAGGAATTGATGCGCCAGTCCGGCCTTACCGTGCATCGTGACGCCTTCGGCAACATTATCGGGCGGCTTAATGGCGCGATGCCGGGAGCCCCTGCGGTGGCCACAGGATCCCACCTCGACACCGTTCCCGAGGGAGGCCGTTTTGACGGTGCCCTGGGAGTCGTCGGCGGCTTGGCGGCCATCCGCAGCTTGGCCGGGAAAGGTCCGCTGGCCCATCCTGTAGAGCTCATCGTATTCATGGCCGAAGAATCCAGCCGCTTCGGCTTCGCCACCATGGGCAGCAAAGCGATGATAGGCGCTGCCAATCCGTCCTGGGCGAAAGCCAAAGATCACGCTGGTGAAAACTTTCCCGCCGTCCTCGGCCGCCACGGCCTCGACCTGGCCAACGTCCGGACTGCCGGCCGCCGGCGGGACGAGCTCAAGGCCTTCGTCGAGCTGCATATCGAGCAAGGTCCGGTTCTAGAAAGGACAAACAATGCGATCGGCATCGTCGAGGCAATCGCAGCCCCCACCCGTCTCAAGATCGTAGTCGACGGGATGGCGGGCCACTCGGGAACGACGCCGATGGACGACCGGCAGGATGCCCTTGTGAGCGCGGCGATGATAATCCTCGCGGTGCAGGAGATCGCCATGGAACAGCACCATCGCGGCACGGTTGGGACGGTAGGCGTAATCCGCAACCACCCCAACGTAATGAACGTCATCCCCGGCCGGGTAGAGATGGGCGTAGACATTCGCGGCGTGGATCACGACAGCATAATTGAAACCATCCAGGATATCAAAGACGCTGTCAGTACCATCGCCGACGGGCAGGAGACGCCGGTGGCGATCGAAGTGGTGACGGCCGACAAGCCGGTGCCTATGGACGGCGACATTATCCAGACGATCGAAACCGTCTGTCGGCAGCTCAACATGCCCTACAGGCTGATGAACAGCGGCGCCGGCCACGACGCCATGAACATGGCCGCCATCACCCCCACCGGGATGATCTTCATCCCCTGCCGGGGCGGTATCAGCCACAATCCCGACGAAGAGGCCGACGCCGACGCCATCATGAAGGGTATCGAGGTCCTGACGGCCACCATCCAGAGACTAGCCAAGTAGGTGTTTACGTGACAATCGACGTATACTTCACCCCTCAGGAGTATTTAGGCAGGCCGCCCGCAGGTGAGCACGCCGTCGCCGTCCTCGATATCTTCCGGGCGACGACGTCGATGGCCACTGCCTTCGCCAATGGCTGCCGCCGCATTATACCGGTCAGAACCGTAGAAGAGGCCATCGCCCTAAAGGAGCTGAACGTCGGCGCCCTTCTGGCCGGCGAACGCCAGGCCCGTCCCATACCGGGCTTCGACCTCGGAAATTCGCCCGGCGAATACAGCCGGCCGGTGGTGGCCGGCAAGACGCTCATCATGACGACCACCAACGGCACCGTCGCTCTGAGAACGGCTGAGAAGGCGGCGCAGGTTTATGTCGGCGCGTTCGTCAACGCGGGCGCCCTATGCCGGAAGCTTTCCTCTACATCGACGGATATCGTGCTTCTATGCGCCGGAACCCGTGGAACCCTGACCATCGAGGACGCGCTGTGCGCCGGATTGCTGGTCGATAGGCTCGCCGACCATAGTGACCTAAGTGACGCGGCTTTCGCCGCCCGGGCGATATACAACGATTACCGCACCGACCTTGTCCGGCGGACATCCCGGGGCACCCATGCCAGGCATCTCGCCGCGATCGGCTATGGCGGCGATATCGACTATTGCTTGCGGCACGATCTCTACGACATTGTTCCCGAATTCCAGAACGGGGAAATAACGGACCCGGCTGCCTCCTAACAGCCTGGGTATGCTTTAGGTAAATATTTCGCCTTTAGTTTACGTAATCTGCGTGGTAAAATGAAGGCTGAGCAACGTGGAAAGGGGATGTCTATGAAAAAAATCGTTATCATGGCCATGCTCGCCATGGCTGCCGGCATCTTTTCGCCCCTGATGCCCTCGGCTCACGCTGCAACCGCCGACGACGTGCTCGCGCAGATAATGGCCCAGAACCCTAACGCCGCACAGGCGCAGGAACTGCTTGCCCTTAAGCAGGAACTGGAGCAAGGCGGCCGGGGTGCGATCGTCAGCCGCGTGACCCAGGTCGCTCTAGACAGGGCCGGTCAGGGAGATTTGGCCGGACTGGTAACCGCCGCCGCAAACGGCGGAGATTTCCGGGCAGCGATGGAAACTGCCGTGCGGCAGGAAGTAACGGCCCAGTTGGCCTCCAGGCTCGGCCCTTATGAAGAGAGCCTCAACCTGCTCGCCACGCTGCTGCAGAACTCCGGACTCATTCCCCAAACCGTCCGCGACAGCAATGGTTTGGCGGGGACCGCACAGATCCTGCAGTAGTCGGGCTTTAGAACAACAACAGCGAACATTGATCGCTAAACGGTAAGTCGGCATAGTCGGCTTCCCGTTTACATAAACAAAAAAGCCGGCGGAGCCGGTTTTTTTTGCTAGGAACAGATACATCAATGACGAATATATGAGATGAAAAGAATAAAACCGACAAGGGGAAGAGGCTTGAAGAAGACAATCATTATTCTGATAATGCTCCTTAGCGTCGGGTTCAATCTTGCCGGCGCCGCTCCCGCCGCCCCGCCCCCCGTCCAGTACGAAAAGGGTCTCGTGCTGTCGGTGGCTCCGCTTGATGAGGTTACGCGGAGGCAATATCTTCTCGAGCGCGGCGAACTGGTTTCGGTAAGGATCACCTCCGGACCGGAAACGGGCAAGGTCGTCGACACCTTGAACTTTGTTTCCGAGCGATCGCCCTACGCAATCAAAGTCGCACCAGGCGACAAAATCATCGTCGCCGTAACCCACGACCTCGGCCGGACGTCATACCACGTAAGCGATTTCGATCGCTTCGACTACGTGTACGTGCTGCTGGCTCTATTCATCGGCAGCCTGATCGTATTCGCCGGTGTCGTCGGCGTAAAGACGGTTTTCGTGATCGGCTTTTCCACAGTCTTGATTTTTCAGGTCTATATCGGCCAGGTGCTCGCAAGGCAAATAGACCTGATGCTCCTGACCCTGCTCGTCTGTACCGTGATCGCCACCGTGACCCAGATTGCCATCAGCGGCTGGAACAAAAAGTCCTTTGCCGCTATCCTCGGCACGGTGGGTGGTGTGGCCATCGCCGGCCTGCTGTCCTTGCTCGCCATCAAACTGATGCACCTGACGGGGCTGGACAGCGAAGAAGCCATGATGCTCAAAGCAACGAAAATGGCGAATGTCGATTTCCAGGGGGTCCTGTTTTCGGGGATGGTATTCGGGGCTCTGGGCGCGGTTATGGATGTCGCCATCTCGATTTCCTCGGCCCTCTATGAGGTAAAAGCCCTCCAGCCCGATATAGACAGGAAGAGCCTTTTCCTTACTGGCATGAATGTCGGCAGGGATATAATGGGGACGATGTCCAACACGCTCATCCTGGCCTATGTGGGCACCTCTCTGCCGCTTATGCTGCTGATCGCCTCCCAGCCGCAGGCATCCGCGCTCAAGATCATGAACCTCAACCTGATCGTCACCGAGATTGCCCGCGCGCTCACCGGCAGCATCGGCCTCATCTGCGCCATTCCGCTCACTGCCCTCATAGCCGCCTTCCTGATGCGCGGCCGGGGCCGGTAAAGCCAAACGCGGCTAATCGAAGACGTCCGTGCGGGCTGCCCGCAGGGCGCCTGCCAGTTTGTCGCTCCAGTTGCCGCCGCCCTGCGCCCAGTGGGCGCTGCCGCCGCCCTTGCCGCCCGTAATCGCGAGCGTCTTCTTCAGCAGCCTGCCCATGTCGGCAGGGAGGCCGGGGGTGCAGGCGAAGACGAGATGAGACTTGTCGAGTTCGGCGCTGCCGGCCGCCAGCAGGACGACGGCGCGCCCGCGGGCAAGGACCGCTTTCGCAAGGTCGGACAGTTCGGCCGCTGAGACGTCCGGAATGACAGAAACCGCCAGCTTTATGTCAGATAGTATGTCAGCCTTTTGATACAGCTCGTCGGCCCGATAGCCGGCGAGTTCCTGTTTTGCGGCCTGCAGCTGGCGGTTGAGGGTTTCAACTTTGCTCAGTTGGCGGCCGACCGCTGCTGGAACCTCCTCGACAGGCACGGACAACCTGACGGAGAGGTCCCGGGCCACCGCGCCGTTCAGCCGGCAGTCCTCCAGGGCCCGGCCGCCGCATACGAAGTCCACCCGAACAGCGCCGGCCTTTCGCTCCCAGGAACGGATTTTGATGAGGCCGATTTCGCCGCTGGCTACAACATGCGTACCGCCGCACGGGCAGCAGTCCACCCCTGCCACGTTGACCAGCCGGATATTGGCGTAACCTTTCACCGGCTGTTTGCGCAGCGGGAGCCTGGCGAGGTCGCTGCCGACAACAAATTCGCTCCTTACCGGCAGATTAGCGAACACGATCGCGTTGGCCGCCGTTTCCGCAGCAGCCGCCTGTTCGCCGGTCAGCGTTTCCATGGTGACATCAATATATACCGCCTCGCCGCCGAGGTGGAACCCGACATTTTCCCCGCCGAAGAGGTCGGAGAACACCGCCGACAGGATATGCTCGCCGCTGTGCTGTTGCATATGGTCGAACCGCCGGTTCCAGTCCAGACGGCCCAGGACGGTTTCCTCAGCCGGCCTGGCGGCGGTGACGTGCACGACCGAGCCGTTGTCCTCGAACACCTCCAGTACCGGGATATCGTTCAGCCAGCCGGTGTCGCACGGCTGGCCGCCACCCTCGGGGTAAAAACAGGTCCGATCGAGGACGACGCCGAATTTGCCGTCGGCCAAGGGGCGCACCTCAATCATCTTTGCTGTGAACTCTTTTTGATAAGAATCGAGATAATAAAGCTTTTCTGTCACTGGCGACTTACCTCCGTTCTCGGCCTTCAAAACCATTATACCCGACCCCGGCGGCGCTGGCAAAACCGGACTTACAGGGATATCGCCGCTCGTCGCCACATATATTTGACCAGGAAGATCGGGAAAGGGGAGAGGCGTTTTGCTGACTGCACTCAGAGGCCGGAGGCCCGGCATATGCTGCTGCGTTGTCCTGCTGGTCGTTGTCGGGCTGTTCGCCGGCCTGGCAGGCTTTGAATACTGGGACGAACAGGAACTGGCCGCCGCTCCTGGTCAGCCGTCAGCACGGCCCGCGGGCAGGGTGACCCTGGTGGTGAATGTACCGGCTCGCCACCTCGAAGTGCTGAGCGACGGCAAACCTTACAAGAAATACCGCGTCGCCGCCGGCCGTTCCGATACTCCCTCGCCATACGGGGAGTGGATCGTCACCTGGAAGGCTTATCACTCCGGCGACATTTTCGGCACCCGATTCATGGGCCTCAACGTCCCGTGGGGCGGCTACGGCATCCACGGCACCAACAGGCCGTGGTCGATAGGCCAATTTGCCAGCAAAGGCTGCATCCGCATGCGGAACAAGGACATCGAAGAATTGTTCGAGTGGGTGCCTGTCGGTACCCCGGTACGCATCGAAGGGGGCAGGGTGCGCATCGAACGCATTCTTCGCTATACCTTGTCCGGGCCTGACGTTGTCCTGCTGCAGGCCCAGTTGCGCAAAACCGGTTATTACGAAGGGCGGGCCGACGGTCTGTTCGGCCGGGACGTCGAGGAGGCGCTGAAAAGATTCCAGCACGACAAGGGATTAAAGCCCACCGGGACTGCCGATCGCAAAACCTTGGGACTGCTCGGCCTTTAGCGGGCCTGACGTGAAAGGGGGAGCGCTTGGCCCGGAGGTGCCGGTGCGAATTTTGCGTCAAAATAAATGATTTTGCCGTTTTATGTCGAATAGATTATAATGCCGAATCCTAACAGGTAGGGGAAAACCACTACAGACACAGGGGTGAAACCGCGTCAGCGGAAGGGCGTCTAATCCTCTTCGCCCGAACCCGACAGCTAATCCCCGAGGCAAAAGGCCGCGCGGTTCCGTTAACGGCAGCTACGACCGCGAGGCAACGGACAAGAGGGGTGAATGAATGAAAAAAGTTTATATTGCGGCCGTTCTGGCGCTGCTGTTGCTTGCCAACGTCACCGCGCTGGCGGCGGCTGCGCCTGCGTCGGACAAGCTCCTCAAACAGGGGGCGCGGGGCGAGGACGTTAAGATGGTCCAGAAGCTGCTGGCCGATACCGGCTATTACGCCGGGCAGATCGACGGCGTCTTCGGCGGCGCTACCCTGGAGGCGGTCAAAAGATTTCAGACCTATCACGGCCTGAAGCCCGACGGCGTAGTCGGCAAGGAGACCATCGCCTTTCTCCAGCGCGAACGGGCCAGCACAACGCCCAACCGCTACAGCCGCGAACTGACGATGACCGCAACCGCCTACACCGCCCAGGATGACGGCAACGGCAGCCACACCTACCGGGGGCATGAGCTCAGGCGGGGTCTGGCGGCGGTCGATCCCAGGGTTATCCCGCTCGGCACGCGGTTGTTCATCAAAGGCTATGGTTTTGCAATCGCCGACGACATCGGCGGCGCGATTAAAGGCAACAAAATCGACCTCGCGTTCGAAAACCGGGCCGAGGCTCTCCAGTTCGGCGTTCAGAAGGTTACGGTCTATATTCTCGATTGAATAGCAGGTTGAACCTGCTATTTTTTCGTAAAAGGAATGACGACGGGCTATGGCGTATATCATATGAATCCACACAGAAAGGGAAGATGACAATGTACGAAGTAGCGCACATCGGCCTTGTCGTGAATGATGCCGACCGCTCCGGCCGGTTTTACTGCGACGTTTTGGGCTGCCGAGCGGCAGGCGCCTATGAGGATGAAAGAGTCAAAATCGCCTTCTTGCAGTCACCTCGCCTTCAAGGTCGCCGATATCGACGCCGCTGTTGCTAAACTGCGGGAAAAGGGCGTAACGCTGCTTTTCGACGCACCCCGCACCGCTCTCGGCGACAAAAAAATCTTTTTCTTTGCCGGCCCGGACGGGGAGAGGCTGGAATTCATCCAGGAGGCGGCACAGTGACGGACAGAATCGACATACTCAAGGAAAAAATGCAGAATCTTTATAAAAGCAACCCCTTCGTTGGGCTCCTGCGGATGAAAGTTGAGGATGTCAGGGAAGGGGAAGCGACGCTGTCAATGCCGATAATCCAGGCTATCCATGGCAATCTGTACGGTATGGCCCACGGCGGAGCCACCGCGTCCCTAGCGGACACGGCGATGGGACTCGTCTGCGTTTCCCTCGGCAAGAAGGTCGTAACCCTGGATATTAACATCAACTACATCTATGGCGCGGCAGACGGCGAAACAATGACCGCCGTGGCGAAGGTCGTGCACAACGGCCAGCACACCGTCGTGGTGGAGGCCGAGCATCGCGACACGGCCGGCAGATTATTGGCAAAAGCGAGGGGAACCTTCTTTGTCGTCGGCAGCTTTGACCTCGACTAAAACGCGAATAATCCCGATACCGGCAGCGGCGGGCAAACTGAACGCCATTCACTACCTTCCGGCGGAACCGGGCAACGGTTATGCAGTCATATTCTGTCACGGCTTCCGTGGCTCCAAGGAAGGGGGCGGAAGGGCATTATCGCTGGCCACCCAAGTGGCCGGGAATGGTTTTGCCGCCGTGCTGTTCGACTTTACGCCGCTCAACCCGCTCTCCGTTCAAGTAGATGAGCTGCGGGCCGTTGTGGACTACTGCCGTCGCCAGATCAGCAGCCGGGTCATTCTCTTCGGCCGCAGCATGGGCGGCAGCGCGGCCCTCAGCGTTGCCGCCGCCGACAAGCTCATCGCCGGCCTCTGCCTGTGGTCCGCCCCCCACGACCTCCATGAGACATTTCGCCTCTCACTGGGTGATGGGTACAACCGCCTGCTTGCCGGTGAACCGGTCAGCATTGCCGACGAATTCGGCCTTGTCCGTCTTTCTCCGGGCTTCCTCCACGATTTTGACCGCTTCGATCTCCTGGCTTGTGCCGGGCGGGTCAGTGGCCGGCCGTTACTCGTCGTCCACGGCGAACTTGACGAAATCGTCCCTCTCCGGCAGGCTGCCGAAATATTCGGCCGCGCTGGGGAACCGAAAAGAATGGCCGTCATCCCCGGAGCCGATCACCGCTTTCTCAGCGGCCACGAACAAGCGTCCGCGGCGTTGCTCGCCTGGCTGGAAGCCTGCTTTCCGGCTCCGCACGAGAGATGACGCGGCTCGCTGCATATAATCGCGAATTGGGCTTATACTACCCAGGAAAGCAGTCTGCTTGACAAGGGAGGCTTAACCCATTGGACTTGGTACCCGCCCATTTGCTGCCGCTCCTGTTGGCGCTTGTGTCCGGCGTGCTGATGGCTGTTCAGGGTTCGCTCAATACCGCGCTGAGCAAGGTAGTCGGCCTGTGGGAAGCGACGTTCGTCGTTCATGCCGTCGGGACGCTAGTCTTGCTCGTTGTTTTATTTCTCCTCAAAATGGGAAACGGCGATCTCGGCGGGTTGCCCCAGGCTCCGTGGTATTCCTATCTCGGGGGCGTAATAAGCGTATTTATCATCTATCTGGTGGCCGCCAGCATCCCCCGTGTCGGGGTGGCCAACGCCACCACCGCCATCATCGTCGGTCAAGTGCTGACCGCCGTCATAATCGACCATTTTGGCGGCTTCGGTCTCCAGAAGATACCATGCGGCTGGAATCAGCTCGCCGGTCTGGCACTTTTGGCGGTCGGCGCCAGGCTGTTGCTCAAGTAGATTTTTCTTCACAAAAAAATTATTATAATGTATACTTATTTTTAGGGTTTTTTGCCAAGCCCTTTTAGGTTTTTTGCTACGCCGAATCTTGACAAGGAGGATAAGTAATGGATTTTAACTTTACTCCCGACCAGCTTGCCCTGAAGAAGATGGCTCAGGAAGTAGTTGCCAAAGAAATTACTCCCTACGCCCTTGAGATGGATCACAACGGGGGAATGCGGCCCGGTCTGCTCCAAAAGCTTGACGAAGCCGGTCTCGTTAGCCTGGTCGTGCCGGAAGAATTCGACGGCCCGGGGCTAGATGCGGTCACCATCGCCCTGATCTACGAAGAACTAGGCAAAGGCTGCGCCGGTGTAGCCACCAGCGTTGCCGCCAATGCCTTGGCCTCATATCCTGTCATTCTCATGGGTACCGATGAACAGAAAAAGCACTACTTTGATATCATTAACAGTGGTAAACTGGCAGCGTTTGCCCTGACCGAGCCCGGGGCCGGTTCCGACGCCGGCGCTGTAGCCACCACCGCCGTCAAAGACGGCGACGACTACTACATCCTCAACGGCACCAAATGCTTCATCACCAACGGCGGCATCGCCGACATTTACATCATTTTCGCCAACGCCCGCAAATCGGCCGGCATTCGCGGCCTGACAGCCTTCATCGTCGACCGCGGCACTCCCGGTTTTTCGGTCGGCAAAGAGGAAGAGAAGATGGGTATCCGGGCCTCCAATACCTGCGAACTCATCCTCGACAACGTCCGTATACCCACTACCAACCGCCTCGGCCGGGAAGGGGAAGGCTTCAAAATCGCCATGAAAACCCTCGACGCCGCCCGCCCGCTGGTCGGCGCCGTATCGGTCGGCATCGCCCAGGCGGCTTTTGAAGCCGCCGTCAAATACTCCAAAGAACGCGAACAGTTCGGCAAGCCCATCGCTTCGTTCCAGTTAGTACAGGCGATGCTCGCCGACATGGCTATCGCCGTCGAAACGGCACGACTGATGGTCTACAAAGCCTGCTGGCTCAAAGACCAGAACCTGCCCTTCGCCAAAGAGGCGGCCATGGCCAAGTGCTACGCGGCCGACGTCGCCATGAAGGTCACCACCGACGCCGTCCAGGTTCTCGGCGGCTACGGCTACATCAAGGAATATCCCACCGAGAAGTACATGCGCGACGCCAAGATCATGCAGATCTACGAGGGCACCAACCAGATCCAGCGTCTCGTAATCGCCAACCAGATTTTGTACTAAACAGCCCTCTTGACAATCCATGTTTACAGTAATATAATCATTCTTGCGGCAGTTGATATGGCTGCCGCAAAAATATGGGGTTATAGCTCAGTTGGTTAGAGCGCCTCGTTGACATCGAG
>JALHDI010000038.1:20568-52532 GCA_022839045.1 Sporomusaceae bacterium | reverse complement strand
TCCACCACCCTGGCCACCGCCGTCCGGTCAAAATGCTTGAGCTTCTCCCGCTGGACGGTGGACGCGACGAAACCGGCCAACTTGGCGATATTGGCCTCATTGTTGGCCATCTCGGTGTCGAAGTCGGCGTAAACCTTGAACAGTTTGCGGAAATCTTCGTCGTAGTTGAAGATCATGTGATACAGGTACGGGTTGCCGATGAGGATGACCTTGACGTTGATCGGGATGGGCTCGGGCTTGACGGATGCCATCGCCAGCATCCCATACTGCTCGCCGAGGTTCTCGATATGGAGCTTCCTCGTCTTGAGGACGCGTTTCAGCCCCTCCCAGGCACCGATGTTGGCGAGGACATCCTTGATGTTGAGGATGAGGTAGCCGCCGTTGGCCCTGTGCAAGGCGCCCGGCTTGATCATCGAAAAATCGGTGTTGACAACGCCCATGCGCGTTTCGTACTCGACCCGGCCGATCAGGTTATAATACGTCGGGTTGACCTCGACCACGACGGGGGCGCCCTCGATCTCGCGGTTGTCGACCAGCAGATTGACCTGGTACTTGTCCTTCACCGCCTCCTGCATGCTCTTGCGGAACATCAGCAGCGGGTTGCTTTCATCCTCGGCGGACGGCTTGAAGTCGTTGATGTTCTTGACAACATCGTTCTTCACGGCTTCCAGGTAGGCGACGACCGTATCGAAGGCCTCGTACTTGGCCTTGAGCTCGTCGATGAAATGGCCGACGGCGAACAGCCCGACCTTGGAATCGAGGCCTTTCAGTTCCTCCCTCGTCTCCCGCTCCAGGTGCTGCACCTGGCGGATGGCTTCCATGGCCTTCTCGTGGACGGCCAGCATCCGCTTCTCGATCATCTCCTTCTTGTCGCGGTCGAGTTGCTGAAACTCCTCCGGGGTCAGCGGCTTGCCGTCATCGACCGGCAAACCGACAAACCCGGTGGTCGTCCACTGGGGCATGATGCCGTACTGCTCGGCCTGCTGGCCGAACGCTTCCATCACTTGGCCGCGGCTGTCCTGGAATTTCTTCATGATGGCGGCCTTGGCCTGCTCGTAGTCTTCGCCGCTGAAAACCTTGGGAATGTCGCTCTTGAGGTCGTCGACCAGCTCCCGCATATCCTGCCGGAACACGCTGCCCATACCGGACGGCAGGCTGAGCGCGATCGGCTGGCCGGCGTTCTCGAAGTTATTCACATAGCACCAGTCGGGCGGCACCGGCTCGCCGCAGGCGACCTTGCCCACCGCCGCCTTGGCGTACGTGATCTTGCCGGTACCCACCAGACCCGACACATAAATGTTGTACCCGAAGTTTTTAGCGTACAGGCCGAATTCGATCGCCTTGACGGCCCGTTCCTGGCCGATCATGACATCGAGCGGCGGCACCGTGGCCGTAGTCTCGAACGGGAGACTGGTAGCGGCGCAAAAATAGCGGAGCTTCTCCGGCGGCAGTTCCAGCCGTTTGGTCATTCCTTCAAACCCCCTCGCCAAAACTCGCCACCAGGGCGGCCACGACGTCGAAAGTTGTCGCGGACCATTTCCCGGTCCGCTTCAAGCAGGCTTGAGAAGTCATTTATTTTCCTCCCTTTGGCGTTTATGGATAACTATTCCCTTTCCCAAGCCTGTATTCCTTTTTCTGTTCTCAGCCCGACCATTCCACATCCTGGCTGCCGCAGACGAGGCAGGTATCGAAATAATCCGCCGGCTGGCCGCCGGCGGCCCTGGCGGTCGCCTTGTCGCCCCCCAGGCGGGTGATGGTGACAAGCTCGCCGCCGGTGTCGAAATCACCGAGGAGCCCGGAGGCGAAACCGTTGGCGGTCGGAGCGGCGGGCGGAACGCTGCTGGCGGCAAACAGACGGCGGTTTCCACAGGAACGGCAGTACGGCATGGCGGCACCTCCTTTATTAGATGAGCGGCACGTTGTAAAACAGCATCGCGATCTTGGTCGTGTTGATGAATGAATGCGCGGTGATGGAGGCCAGCAGCGAACCTGTCCAATGGTAGAGCACCGCGAGGCCGACGCCTACGACAAGCATTTCGGCCAGCCAGTAGGGGTTGAAGTGAAAAAGGGCGAAGATGGCGGCGCTGATCACCGCCCCGGCCCACAGCCCGAAACGGTCCCGGAGGGCGGTGAAGGTGAAGAGACGGTAAAGCACTTCCTCGGCGACCGGCGCCGCCAAGCCGGCCAAAAACAGGGGCAGGAGCAGATCGCGCCAGGAGAAGGCCTGCTCGACCATCGCCACCAGGGGATGCTGGGTCGGCGACAGGAACAGCACGGTCGTATAGATGCGTTCGGTGAAGAGGCTGGCCGCGAGCAGAAGTACGCCGCCCCCCAGTCCCGCGGCGAGGTTGCGGACCGGCCTGGCGAAGCCCAGCCCCCAGGCGGCGAGGGTCCCGCCGTGGCGGCGGACGGCGAACCAGACGAGGCCGACGACCACCAGGCGGTCGGTTACTTCCACCACCGGCGGCGGCGCGGCGAAAAACAGCGGATACACGAACCTCACGACGATAAAGCCCATCGCCAGGCGCATGAAATGGACAAGAGCCACGTCCCGGATATTCCACGGCGCTTTGCCTCGCAGCATTTTTTCGCCTCCTTGTCGGTCACAATACCATTATGCGCGGGCCATTTTCGTTTCATGCATTAGAAAACTTTGCTTCGCCAAGCCTCTTTAGGCGAGGCGGAGCAATGGTTGCACTTATGTCTGTCAGAAAATCTATCTTTCCGATATACGAAACAAGGCTGCCTGAAAAGCCCATCCGGACTTTCAGGCAGCCTCGCTGCGGAAGGCTCTTATATCGCTTTTACAAAAATTTCGCAAAATCGTCCACCTCTCCTGCCGTCAGCCGGCGCAGAAAGGCGTCGAGCAGGGCGGCGGTGTTGGCGATGTCGCCGATGTCGGCCACCTCCACCGGAGCGTGGCTGCAGCGCCGCGGCATGAAGACCCCGCCGCTGGGCACGCCGTCCCCCGAATAGGCGACCGTGGCCGCGTCCGTCCAGGTGCGGAAGACGTCCTCCTGATAGGGAATGCCCGCTTCCTCGGCGGCGGCCCGCAGGCCGCGGACGATTTTCGCGCTGTATACCGACCCGAGCAGCGCGTGGGTCAGGAAATCGGCCGTGCGGATGACAGGCCCGCCGCCCAGCCTTGCTGCCGACTGCTGAGGCGGGGTGTAGGGGTCGGCCGCCGGTACGGTGTCGAGGCAAAGCGCGATATCGGGCTTAAGCCGCTGAGCGGCCACCTTCGCGCCGCGCGAACCGATCTCTTCCTGGGTGGTGGCCACGAGGCAGAGGGTATACGGCAGCGTCTCGGCGGCCAAAGCCTCGGCCACCGCCAGCAGCACGGCGCAGCCGGCCCGGTCGTCGATCGCCTTGGTCGTAAACCGCCCGCCGGCGAGGAGATCGAAATGGCGGCGGTATACTATCGGGTCGCCGACCCTGATGCCCAGCGCAGCCACGTCGGCGGCCGAATCCGCGCCGACGTCGAGCCACAGGTCGCCGATGTTCACCGGCCGGGCCAGTTCCTCCGGCGTCATCAAATGGCGGCTCTTGATGCCGATGACGCCTACATGGACGATGCCGTCGCCGGCGATCACCTCGACCTTGGTATCGAGCAGCACCCGCTCGTCGATTATGCCGTTGACCTCGAAGTAGATAAACCCCTGGTCATTGATGTACTTGACGAACAGCCCCACTTCATCGGTGTGGGCCGACACCATCACCCTGCGCTCGCCTTGCCCGAAATAGGCGTACACATTGCCGACGGCGTCCACTTCCACCCGTGAAGAATGGCGGCGGAAAGCCTCGGCCATGTAGGCGGCCACCGCCTGTTCGCGCCCGGCGCCGCCCGGCAGGGCGGTAAGGTCGCGGATAAGCTCAAGCATTTTCGCATTCTCCATAGATAGTCATCCCTCGCTTTCGCTATTATCAGGCGCCGCAACAACGCGGTTGCGCCCCTGCTGCTTAGCGCAGTATAGCGCCTGGTCGGCGGCGGCGATGAGGCTCTCGGCCCGCTCGCCGTCCCTTGGAAACATCGTCGCCAGCCCCAGGCTGATTGTGACCACCTTGCCGACGCCGGCGTCATGGGCGATATCCAGGCCGGCCACCGCCGCCCGGATTTTTTCGGCCACGACCGCCACGCCCGCGGCATCAGTGCCGGCCAGGACGACGGCGAATTCCTCGCCGCCGTAGCGGGCCGCCAGGTCGCCGGCCCGGCCGGCGCCGTCGGCTATCGCCCAGGCCACCTGGCGCAGGCAGTCGTCGCCCGCCTGGTGGCCGTAAGTGTCGTTAAACAGTTTGAAGTTATCGATATCGGCCAGCAGCAGCGAAACCGGCTCGCGGTCCCGCACGGCCTGCCGCCAGGCCCTGTCCAGGAAATCGTCGAAAACCCGCCGGTTGGCGATGCCTGTCAGGCCGTCCTGGTTGGACAGCCGCTGCAGCTCATCGTTGGCTGCCGCCAGTTGTTCCTGCTCGCGGGCGATGGCCTGCACGGCGGGGCGAAAGATGAACATAGCTTCTAGCAGCAGCACCAGCAGCGTCAGCCCCAGCACCAGCCTTTCCAGCGCTTGCAGCCTTGCGACCCGCTCCTCGCTCTCCCGCTGAAACTGGGCGACCATCGCGTCCTCAGCGACCAGCAGTCCGTCGACCGACGCCAGGATGGCGGCCAGTTGCGGGTTATCGTAGGTAAGCTGATTATCCTCGAGCGCCAGCAGCGCCCTGAGGGCGGCGAAATGCTGCTGCAGTTTCGCATCAAGCATGACCGGCGGGTTGAACACCAGCGCCGCCATCACCGGCGACAGGCCGCCCGGCAGCCCCAATGCGGGGTCACCGTGCACCAGCGCGTAATGAGCCTCGCTTTTCGATGCGATGACCTGCCGCAGTTCGGCCCGCAATCGTTTCCGTTCCGCCGGGACGGGGGTTATCACCAATTGCTGGCTGAGCAGCACCGCCTTCTGCGACAGCATCCGCTGCCGCCCGCTGACATTGATGACTGCCGCGCTCACCTGTTCGCCGACTATGAGTTCCCGTAGCGTAAAATAGGCAGCCAGCGCCAGCAGGGCGATGATGCTAAGGGCGACTATATATTTGAAGCTTAGCGACCGGACCGACGAACTTTGCATGACGTTAAACCGGCATCATCGCTACAGCCGCTCGCGCAGCAGCTTGTTCACAACCTCCGGGTTGGCGCGGCCCTTGGTCTCCTTCATTATCTGCCCGACCATGAAGCCCAGCGCCCGTTCCTTGCCCGCCTTGAAGTCGGCCACCGACTGCGGATTGGCGGCGATAACCTTCTCCACGATAGCGACCACCGCCCCCTCGTCGGAAATCTGCACCAGGCCCTGTTCCTTGACGATGACGGCGGCATCCTTGCCGCTGGCCCACATCGCCTCGAACACCGTCTTGGCGATCTTGCCCGAGACGGTGCCTTTAGCCTGGAGGTCGATAAGCGCCGCCAACTGGCTTGGCGCCACCGGGCAGTCGTCGATCTCCCGGCCCGCGGCGTTGAGGTGGCGGGACAGCTCGCCCATGAGCCAGTTGGCCGCCGCCTTGGCGTCCGCGCCGGCGGCCACGGTGGCGTCGAAGTAGTCGGCCATCGCCCGGCTGGCGGTGATGACGCCGGCATCGTAGGCCGACAGACCGTAGTCCTTCATGAGGCGGGCCTGGCGGGCGTCGGGCAGCTCGGGGAGATTGCGCCTGATGTCCTCGACCCAGATGGGGTCGACCACCATCGGCACGAGATCGGGCTCGGGGAAATAGCGGTAATCGTGGGCCTGCTCCTTGCTGCGGAGCGACACCGTCTGGCCGCGGGCGTCGTCCCACGAACGGGTCTCCTGGACGACGCGGCCGCCCTCGCCCAAAACCTCCGCCTGGCGGTACGCCTCGTATTCGAGGCCCTTCTGCACCGCCTTGAAGGAGTTGAGGTTCTTGATCTCGGCCTTGGTGCCCAGCCTGGTTTCGCCCTTCGGCCTGAGCGAGATGTTGGCGTCGCAGCGCAGGCTGCCCTCCTCCATCTTGCAGTCGGAAACGTCGATATACTGCAGGATGGCCTTGAGCTTTTCGAGATAAGCCTTGGCCTCCTCCGCCGAACGGATATCCGGCTCGGAAACGATCTCCAGCAGGGGTACCCCGGTCCGGTTGTAATCGACGAGAGTATAGTCGGCCCTGGCGATCGTGCCGGCGTGGACCAGCTTGCCGGCATCCTCCTCCATATGGACGCGGGTGATGCCGATGCGGCGCGTCTGGCCGTCCACCTCGATGTCGAGATGCCCGTCCACGGCGATCGGCAGGTCGTACTGGGACGTCTGGAAGTTCTTCGGCAGGTCGGGGTAATAATAGTTTTTGCGGTCGAACTTGCTGAAGGGCAGTATCCGGCAATTGAGCGCCAGGCCGGTGCAGACGGCGAACTCCAGCACCTTGGCGTTCAAGACCGGCAGGACGCCGGGCAGGCCGAGGCAGACCGGGCAGACGTTGGTATTCTGCTCGGCGCCGAACGACGTGCTGCAGCCGCAGAAAATCTTCGAGGCGGTTTTAAGCTCGGTATGCACCTCCAGGCCGATGACGACTTCGTATTCCATCTTCTACACCTCCCCCAGCGGCGCCAGGCGCCGGTGGTAGTCGTTGGCCTGCTCGAAGGCGTAGGCCGCCCGCAGGATGGTCTCTTCGCCGAGCGGCCGGCCGATGATCTGCAGCCCGATGGGCAGGCCGCCGGCGAAGCCGCACGGCAGCGAAATGGCCGGCAGGCCCGCGAGATTGATCGGCACGGTGCAGACGTCCTGCAAGTACATAGCCAGCGGGTCGTCCACCTTTTCGCCCACCTTGAAGGCCGTCGTCGGCGCGATCGGGGCGACGAGTACGTCCACCTCGCCGAAAGCGCGGTCGAAGTCCTGCTTGATGAGGGTGCGCACCTTTAGGGCCTTCAGGTAGTAAGCATCGTAATAGCCCGAGCTCAGGGCGTAGGTACCGAGCATGATGCGACGGCGCACCTCCTCGCCGAAGCCTTCGGTGCGCGAACGCTTGTACATGGCGACGATATCGTTGCCCTCGCCGCGGTGGCCGAAGCCGACGCCGTCGTAGCGGGCCAGGTTGGAGCTCGCCTCGGCGGTCGCGATGAGGTAATAGGTCGCCAGCGCGTATTCGGTATGAGGCATAGAAACTTCCTTGTACTCCGCCCCCAGCGCCTTGAACTGGTCGATGGCGGCATAGACCGCCTTCTCCACCGCCGGGTCCATGCCGGCGACGAAGTATTCCTTGGGGAGGCCAATTTTGAGGCCTTTGGCGTCGGGAACGAGCGCCTGGGCGTAGTCGGGCACGGGGGCGTCGATCGAGGTCGAGTCGCGCCGGTCGTGGCCGGCGATCGCACCGAGGACGAGGGCGCAGTCGGTGACGTCGCGGGTTATTGGGCCGATCTGGTCGAGCGACGAGGCATAGGCAACCAGCCCGTAGCGGGACACGCGGCCATAGGTGGGCTTGAGACCGACCACGCCGCAGTAGGCTGCCGGCTGGCGAATCGAGCCACCGGTGTCCGAGCCGAGGGCCCATACGGCCTCCGCCGCCGCCACCGCCGCCGCCGAGCCGCCGCTCGAGCCGCCGGGCACCGCCGCGGTATCCCACGGGTTGCGGGTGGCGAAGAACGAGGAATTCTCGCACGAGGAGCCCATGGCGAACTCGTCGAGATTGGTCTTCCCGGCCACCACCGCGTTCTGGGCCGCCAGTTTCTCGGCCACGGCCGCATCGTAGGGCGGGACGAAATTGGCCAGGATCTGCGAAGCGCAGGTCGTCTTGACCCCTTTGACGCACATATTGTCCTTGAGGGCGCCGGGGATGCCGGCCAGGGGCGCGATTTGCTCGCCCCGCGCGATTTTCTCGTCCGCAGCCTTGGCCTGGGCCATCGCCCGGTCGCGGGTCTGGGTTATGTAGGCGCGCACCTTGTCTTCGACCGCGTCGATGCGCCCAAATACCGCGGCGGTAATTTCCGCGGCCGACACTTCTTTGGCCACGAGCTTAGCATGCAGTTCGTGGGCGGTAAGTTTATGCAACTCCAACCGTCTCCCCCCTTAACCTTCCAGAATCTTCGGCACCTTGAAGTAGCCGTCTTCCCGCTCCGGGGCGTTGGCGAGGGCCAACTCCCGCGGCAGCGAAGGCCGGGCTTCGTCGGCGCGCATGACGTTTTGCAGGGGCAGCACGTGGGCGGTAGGCTCGACGCCGGCGGTATCGACCTTATTGAGCACGTCGATGTAATCCAGGATGGCGTTCAACTGGCCGGTGAACTTCGCCACGTCGTTCTCGCCCAGTTCCAGGCGCGAGAGGAGGGCCACGTGTTCCACGTCCTTACGGGTAATTTTCATCGTCTGTCACCACCAAATCAATATATGTGCCAATGCCGTATAAGCAATATTATACCACGTCCGGGGCCCCGGCCAGCAAGTCGTTGAAGCCGGCCTCGTCCAGCACGGTTACCCCCAGCTTCCTCGCTTTATCGAGCTTGCTGCCCGCCTCTTCGCCGGCCACCACGTAGTCGGTCTTTTTGCTCACCGAGCCGGCCACCTTGCCGCCCAGCTTCTCGATGCGGGCGGTGGCCTCGCCCCTCGTCATCGCGGCGAGGGTGCCGGTGAGGACGAAGGTCTTGCCGGTAAAAGGCTGCGGACCGGCGGACACCGGCTGCTCCTCGGTCAGCTTGACCCCGGCGCGGCGGAGCTTGTCGATCAGGGCGAGATTGGCCGGGTCGGCGAACCAGTTGACAACGCTGCCGGCGATCTTGGGGCCGATCTCCTCGGTCGCTGTCAGCTCCTCGGCGGTCGCCGCGGCGATGCGGTCGATATCGCCGAACCGGCGGGCGAGGATGCCGGCGGCCTTCACGCCCACGAAGCGGATGCCGAGGGCGAACAGCAGCCTCGCCAGCCCGGCCTGGCGGCTTTTATCGATGGCGTCGAGGAGGTTCTGGGCCGATTTTTCGCCCGTCCGCTCCAGCGTCAGCAGTTCTTCCTTCGTCAGGCCGTACAGATCGGCGGCGTCCTTCACCAGGCCGGCGGCGAGCAGCGACATGATGACCGCCGGACCCAGCCCCTCGATATCCATCGCGTCGCGGGAAACGAAGTGGAACAGCCCCTCGCGGAGGATGGCCGGACAATACGGGTTGGTGCACTTATGGGCCGCCTCCCCGGGCTGGCGCACCACCGCGCTGCCGCAGTCCGGGCAGCTGCCGGGGATGGCGAATTCCCGCTCAGCGCCCGTTCGCCGCTCGGTCAGCACGGTGACCACCTCGGGGATGATCTCGCCCGCTTTGTGGATAAGGACGGTGTCGCCGATACGGACGTCCTTGTCGCGGATGTAATCCTCGTTGTGGAGGGTGGCCCGGCTGACCGTCGAGCCGGCCAGGCGCACCGGGCGGAGAACAGCGGTCGGGGTCAGGACGCCGGTGCGGCCGACGCTGACGATGATATCCTCCACCACCGTCACCGCCTGCTCGGCGGGGAACTTGAACGCTATCGCCCAGCGCGGGTCCTTGGCCGTGAAGCCCAGGGCCGCCTGGTCGGCGAGGCTGTTGACCTTGATAACCAGGCCGTCGATGTCGTACGGCAGGTCGGCCCGCTTACCGGCCCAGCTCTCGCAGTAGGCGGCCACCTCCTCGATGGTCGCGAGCACCCGGTAATGCGGGTTGGTCTTGAACCCCAGGCCGGCGAGATACGCCAGCGTACCGGCGTGGGTGCTGAGCTCCACTCCTTCCCGCACCCCCACGCCGTAGACGAAGATGTCCAGGGCGCGCTCGGCGGTTATGCGGGGGTCGAGCTGGCGGAGCGAGCCGGCGGCGGCGTTGCGCGGGTTGGCGAACAGCGCCTCGTCGGCGGCCTCGCGGGCTTTATTGATGCGTTCGAATTCGCGGCGGGGCAGGTATATCTCGCCCCGCACCTCGATGCGGCGCGGGTAGTCGCCGTGGAGGGCCAGCGGCACGGCCCGGATGGTGCGGACATTGGCGGTCACGTCCTCGCCGTACTGCCCGTCGCCGCGCGTGGCGGCCCGCAGCAGCCTGCCGTCCTCGTACACCAGATTGACCGCCAGGCCGTCTATCTTGAGTTCCACTACATAATCCACCTGGTCGACGCCCAGGCCGCTCCTCACCCGCGCGTCGAACGCCTTCAGCTCGTCGAGCGACAAGGCGTTGCCGAGGCTGAGCATCGGCGTGGAATGGGCCACCCGGCCGAAGCCCTCCGCCGGCGCCCCGCCGACCCGCTGGGTGGGCGAATCGGGACTTACAAGCTCCGGATAAGCCTCCTCGATGGCCTGCAACCGGCGCATCATGGCGTCGAACTCGGCGTCCGCAATCTCGGGATCGTCGAGGACGTAATAACGGTGATTGTGGTGGTTGAGCTCCTTCCGCAGCTCGGCCGCCAGGCGGGCGGCTTCGTCTTTGCCTGCGGGAACGGGTTGAATCATACGGTTCACCCCTGCACTTTTTTCAGCGGCGCGAATTTGGCCATCAACTGGCGGATACCCATCCCCGGGAAGGCCACCTTGACCTCCTGGCCGTCGCCTTCGCCGCGGACCTCGACGATCGTCCCCACGCCCCACTTGGCGTGCTCCACCTTGTCGCCCGCCCGCCAGTCGCCGGCGGGCCTGTCGGCCTTCAGCGTCGGCGCGGCCGGCGTCCTGAGCGGCGACGGCGCCGGTGCCGGACTGAGGGCCTGGCTGTAACGGTCGCGCTTGACGTTATGCTTCTCCACCAGCGTTTCCGGGATCTCCTGCAAGAACCGCGACGGCGGATACATGACCGTATTGCCGTAGATCGTCCTCATTTTGGCGTTGGTGATAAAGAGCCTACGCTGGGCACGGGTGATGCCGACGTAGCACAGCCGGCGCTCCTCCTCCACCTCGGTGTCGTCCATCAGCGTACGGGCGTGGGGGAAGATGCCTTCCTCCAGGCCGGCGAGGAATACGACCGGGAACTCCAGCCCCTTGGCCGAGTGGAGCGTCATCAGCGTTACCTTGTCGCCGTCCGTGTCGGCGGCGTCGATATCCGACACCAGCGCCACGTGGCTGAGGAAATTCTCCAGCGTGTCCTCGATCTCGCCGGCGACGAACTCCTTGGCCACGCTCAACAGTTCGCGCAGATTCTCGATCCGGGCCTCGGCCTGGGGCGTCTGCTCGTTCTCCATCTCGGCGAGGTAGCCCGAATCGTTCATAACCGTTTCGATCAGCTTGGCCACCGGCAGCCCCGGCGCCTTGGCGATGAGGCCAAAAATCAGGGCCGCCAGCCCGTCCAACTGGTGCTTGGCTCTCGCCGTCAGGCCGGGAACGGCGTCGGCCCCCGACACGGCGTCGAAGAGGGTGACGCCGCGCTCGGCCGCGTAGTCGCTCAGGCGGCCGAGGGTGGTGTCGCCGATGCCCCGGCGCGGCACGTTGATGATGCGCTGCAAGCCGACGGCGTCGGCGGGGTTGAAGATCACCCGCAGGTAGGCGAGGATATCCTTGACCTCCTTGCGGTCGTAGAACTTGAGGCCGCCGACGATTGTGTACGGCACGCCGGCCCGCATGAACGCCTCCTCGACGACGCGGGACTGGGCGTTGGTGCGGTAAAGCACGGCCATGTCGCGGTACGGCACGCGGTAGACGGTGTTCTGCTTGATGATGTTGTCGCACACGAACCGCGCCTCGTCGCGCTCGTCCAGCGCCAGGTAATGGGTCAGCCGCTCGCCGGCCGGGTTATCCGTCCACAGCGACTTGGGCTTGCGGTCGCGGTTATTCTCGATGACCGTGTTGGCGGCGTCGAGGATGGTCTGGGTCGAGCGGTAATTCTGCTCCAGCTTGATGACGCGGGCTTCGGGGTAATCGGCCTCGAAGTCGAGGATATTGCGGATATCGGCCCCCCGCCAGGCGTAGATGCTCTGGTCTACGTCGCCGACGACGAAGATGTTGCGGTGCCTGGCGGCCAGATGGCGGGCCAGCATATACTGGGCCCGGTTGGTATCCTGGTACTCGTCGATGAGGATATAGCGGAACTTGTCCTGATACTTCGCCAGCACCTCCTGGTCGGTCTCCAGCAGGCGGGCGGAAAGGAACAGCAGGTCGTCGAAATCGACGGCGTTGTGGTGCCGCAGCTTGCGCTCGTAGAGGTCGTAAATCTCCGCCACCTTGTGCTGGTGGAAATTGTCGGCCTCGCGGGCGAACGCGCCGGGATCGAGGAGCGAATTCTTGGCGTTCGAGATGGCGGCCTGCACGCCGGCCGGGGGGAAATGCTTGTCGTCGAGATTTAGTTCCTTCAGGCAGGCCTTGACAAGCGCCAGGCTGTCGCCGGCGTCATAGATGACGAAGCTCTTGTTGAGGCCGGGCAGACGGTCGGCCTCCAGGCGGAGGAACTTGGCGCAGAAGGCGTGGAAGGTGCTCAGCCAGATATCCTTGGCCCGCGGCCCCACCATCCGGTAGACCCGTTCCTTCATCTCGGCCGCGGCCTTGTTGGTGAAGGTGATGGCGAGGATGGCGTACGGCGGCACACCCTGCTCCAGCAGGTGGGCGATGCGGGCGGTAAGCACGCGGGTCTTGCCGGAGCCGGCCCCGGCGATGACGAGCAGGGGACCGTTCAGGTGGGTGACGGCTTCGAGCTGGGCTGGGTTGAGCTTGTCTAGTATTTTCGGCATCTTGTCCTCCGGTATATGCTTTGAACATGAGTAGATTCGCCCACCAGGATAGTATTTCCTGTTATTTGGTGCAAAATATGTGAGGCCGTTGATAAAGCCCTGTCTGCGTTGTTACTCCTGCGGGCGCTCCCTCAACGTACCTTGTAAGTACGCCTCCGGTCGCGTCCTCGGAGTGACCCGCACATTGTGCGTACGAAAAACGCCAGCTTACCAGTTGCGCTGATAAGCCGGCGTAATCAGAACGTGCATCCAGGGCTTTCTGAACGGCCTTGCGTTGTTCCTTTCAATTCACTTTCATTTCCATATGCTCTTGCCGTCGATCCTTATCCCTTCCCTCACCATCGGCACGCCGGCCGCCGCCAGGACGGCCGCGGCCCGGGGGACATCCTCCCCGGCCAGTTTCGCCGCCAGCCCCTCGCACGAGCCTGTCAGTTGCCGCGGCACGGGGATGAGGTCGGCGGCGATCCCGGCCGCTTTCAGCACCTTTTCGGCCCGAAAGGAGGAAAAAACCGAGGGAAAGGTGATAACCCAGAAGTCTTCCGTCATTCCGGTCACTTCCGGATGACGATGGTATATTCCCCGCCGGACGCCGTGCAGTCCACCTGGCAATTCTGCGCCTTGGCGAACTTGATGATGTTCTCCCGCGGCGCCGGCTCGTCGACGACGACGGTGACGACCGCGGCTTCCGCCAGGGCGTCCCTGGTCTTTAGCAACGGGATCGGGCAGCTCAGTCCCCTGAGATCAAGCTTTCTTTCCATCTTATCGCGCCTCCGCTGCAACAGTGATCGTTTCCCTGAAAGCAAAGCCGATTATGGCGGCCACGGCGATGCCCGCGACGACGGCGATCTGACTGGCGGCCGGAACACCCGCGCCGCTGGCGGCGGCGTTGAGGCCGTGGGATATGCCCGCGCCCGCTAGCATGCCCAGCACGGTGTACATGGCGTCGGTATTGCCTTCCCCGGACTGGATGAGCTGACGGAGGGGGCAGCCGCCGGCGAGGGTGGCCGCCAGCCCGGTCAGGAAGAGGCCGAGGAAATTCCATAAATGCATGGTATGCGCAAGCGGCTGGCCGGTAAAACCGAGCTTGAACGTCCCGAAGGCCAGGTTGCCGGCGAGGGCGGCCGCGAAGATGACGGCGTAAATCTTGAGGAGATAGGTGTCGCGCACCAGCAGGAAATCACGGATGCCGCCGCTCAGGCACATGCGGGTGCGCCAGGCCAGCGCGCCAGCGACCAGGCCGGCCGCCAGGCTGAAGAACATCGGCGCATGCTGGGACCCGGGCCCTTTGGCGCTGAAATTGAGCCAGGCGGCGCTGGTGGCGACGCCGACGACCAGCACGATGGCCGCCGCCGCCCCCAGATACCCCGCGAAGCGTCCCGCGCCGCTGCTGTGCGTGCTGGCCCGGCCGAGATTGAAGCCGCTCCTGAGGAAAACGATCCCGGCCGCAATACCGGCGGCGAAACCGGCCAAGCCTGTTAGCCCGTTGAGATCCCCTCCCGCCAGGCGCAGAATGCCGCGCAGCGGGCAGCCGAGGAAAACCAGCGCCCCGATAACCATCAGCGCGCCGAGAACGAACCTGACAAGCGGCTTCGACCCGCCGCGGGGCCTGAACTCGCCGCTCGCCCGGGACAGGGCGAAGGCGCCGAGCACGAAGCCGGGGATTTCCGGCCGTGCGTACTGCAGTGCGGCCGCCTGATGGATGCCTAGAGCGCCAGCGATGTCGCGCAGGTGGCAGGCGGCGCAAAACCCGTAATTGCCCGGATTGCCGGCCACGACCAGCAGCACCGCCCCAAGGCCGAACACAACGCCGGTGGCGATTATCAATACCAAACCCACATAATCACTCCCTGAACGCTAATAATAGATTATACTTATATTGCTTCCAGATTTATTCTATGATTTTACCTTATTTCCTGCCCCCCGGCAAGAAAAATCCCCCTGCTGCGGGGGAAAAAGCCAAGGAAAAACCTCCTCCGCGCCGAAGGAGGTATATATATTTTCGCTACTTTTACGAGGTGACGTTCATGTCCCACTGGCAATCGCTGTCCGTTTTCCTCGCCGTCGCCGAAGAAGGCAGTTTTTCCGGCGCGGCGAAAAGGCTCGACCTCACCCAGCCCACCGTATCGTTCCACATCGACAACCTGGAAAAAAAGCTGGGCTGCCCGTTGGTGGAGAGGGCGACGAGAGGCACAAGCCTGACCGTCTACGGCAATGTGTTATACGCCAATACCTGCAAGGCCGAAGCCATGCTGAAAACGACCGAAAACCAGCTCAGGGCCATGATGGCCGGCGCCGCGGGCCGGATAACCGTCGGCGCCAGCACCATCCCGGCCGAGTACATCCTGCCCGGCCTGATCACCGCCCACCTGCGGAACACCCCCGCCGTCGCGGTCGACCTGCGCACCGGCGACAGCCAGACCGTGCTGGACGCCTTTAACCGCGGCGAACTGCCCATCGCCGTCGTCGGCTCCCGCCCCGGCGGCGACTGCGAAGCCCACTCCCTGTGGCAGGACGAGCTGGTGCCGGTCGCCCATCCGGAACTGGCCGCCCGGCTAAGTGAAGCCCCGTCGCCGGAAGAGATTCTGTCCTTGCCGCTCGTCGCCAGAGGCAAGTCCTCGGGGTCGATGCGGGCTGTCTTCGAAGCCTTTGCGGCCCACGGCATCGGGCCGGACCGCCTGCGTGTCGCCTTCCAGGTGGGAGGCAACGAAGCCCTGAAGGCGGCCCTCGTCAACCAGGCCGGCATAGGGTTCATCTCCCGCTGGGCGGTGACGGCGGAACTGGCAGCCGGCCGTCTGGCCGTCATCCCCCTGCCGGCAATGAAGATCGTCCGGCGGTTTTACGCCGTCAGCCGCCCGCCCCTGGTGCCGGAGTGCGTGAAGGCGTTCTGGGATTATTTATTGGCGAGCGGAAAATAGAAATATGTGATTACGCAAAAGCTGTAGAAAGCTAAACTTTCTACAGCTTTTCCTAATTATACGGCTCAATCTCTGGTGGCCTCCACCAAGGGCGGCACCACCTGCTTCTTCCGCGACATAACCCCCGGCAGGCTCAGCACCCCGCCCTCGCCCGCCTTGCCGAACGCGGCCGGGATGAGGCCGGTGGCCTGCCCGGCGTAGATCAGGTGGCTCGTCTCGCTCACAATGTCAGTAACCATCAGGATGACGAGATCGTAATCCTCCTTCTGGCCCATCGCTTCCATGGCAGCCTGCAGCTTCACCCTCGCCGCCAGCAGCGCGCCGGGGTCCATGACCGAAACCTGCGCGATCGCCACCCGGTACTCGCCGATCTGGAACTCCTTGAGGTCGCTGGCGATGATCTCGCCCGGCGACAGGCTTCCCGGCGCCGAGCCAGCCTTGAACATCGCCTGGCCGAAGGAATCGATGTCCACGCCGGTAGCGTCAGCCAGACGGCGGGCGGTATCCCTGTCCTTGGCGGTGGCCGTCGGCGACCGGAACAGCACGGTATCGGACAGCACCGCGGCCAAAAGCAGCCCGGCGATCGTCGCCGGGATCTCCACGCCTCGGTGCCAGAACATGTTCGCGACGATCGTCGCCGTCGAGCCCACCGGCTCGTGGCGGATGAAGATCGGTTCGCCGGTTTCCAGGCCGCCAAGGCGATGATGGTCGATAATCTCGACGATATTCGCCTCCTCGATCCCCTCCACCGCCTGGGAACGCTCGTTATGGTCGACGAGAATGACCTTTTCCCGTTCCGGCACGATCAGCCGGTCGCGGTCCAGGAGGCCCACCAGCCGTCCCTGGTCGACGACGGGATAATTGCGGTGCTTGGTGCGCACGATGACGTTCTTTATTTCGGCCACAAGGTCGCCGGGGCCGAAAGCGACCACATCCCGCTGCATGATCATCCGTACCGGCACGCTCTGGTTTATAAGGCGGGCCGCTGTGTAGGTATCGTGGGGGGTTACGATCACGACAACGCCGCTGCGGCCGGCGGCGTCCCGCACCGCCGGGGATACTTTCGCCCCGCCCGTGACGATCAGGCAGGAGATGGCGCGGCCGATACAGGCCAACTGGGCCTCCTCGCGGTTGCCCACCAGGACGACGCCGCCGGGCTTGATCGCCTTTACCATCGTCTCGGCCTTGGCGGCGCCGATCCAAACCTTGCCCGCCACCTCCCGGTCCGGATTGTCGCCGACGGCGAGGTCGCCGTCCAGGACGCGGAGCACGCCGGCGAAAGTGACGCCTGCCTCTTTCAGGTCCTGCATCTCCAGTTCTTCGATATACCTTTTCGCCAGGTCACCGACCGACACGATCCCGGCGAGCCGGCCGTCCTCCTCCACCACCGGCACCGACTTTACGCCGTGCCGCTTCATCACCATGCCCAGCTCGCGCAACGTATCCCCCGGCTTGACCGTAACGGCGGCGGCATGCATCACGTCGTCGGCACGCGGATGAAGATCGGCCACGAGCAGCGGGGCCTCCACCCCGAAATGGTCGAGCACGAATTTGGTCTCGGCGTTTATCTTGCCGGCCCGGGCGGGCACAGCCTCCTCGCCCAGGGCCTTTTTCAGGTGCGCGTAGGCGATCGCGGAACAGATGGAATCCGTGTCCGGGTTGCGGTGACCGATGACATATAGCGGCTTGGCCATAAGAACCTCCTTGGCTCTGCATCCTTACGCCTATTATAGCACGGTCGGACCGAGGAAATTAACCGCCCTCTTCTGCGAACAAACGTTTGCCAAACAAACGTTCCCAAGGTATAATTAAAGATGACAACTTGCGCCATCAAGGACCGGAAAAGAGCGTGGTCACGTGGACGTTTTCGCAAAACTGAAAATCCTCACCGACGCTGCCAAGTACGATGTCGCCTGCACCTCGAGCGGGGTGGACAAAAGCGCCGCGGCCGGCGGCATCGGGAGCGCGGCCGCCTGCGGCATCTGCCACAGCTTTTCGGCCGACGGCCGCTGCATCTCCCTTTTGAAGGTGCTGATGACCAATGTCTGCGCCTATGACTGCAAATACTGCGTCAACCGGCGCTCCAACGACACGCCGCGCGCCGCATTTTCCCCCCGGGAACTGGCGGAGCTCACCATAAACTTCTACCGGCGCAATTACATCGAGGGCCTCTTTCTCAGCTCCGGGGTACTGAAGAATCCCGACTACACCTGCGAGCAAATGATCGAAGCCTTGCGCATCCTGCGCGAAGACTATCGTTTTTCCGGCTACATCCACGCCAAAGCCATCCCCGGGGCGGACAACGCGCTCATCACCCGCCTCGGCATGCTGGCAGACCGGATGAGCGTCAATATCGAGTTGCCGTCCCAGAACAGTCTGCGCCTTTTGGCCCCGGACAAGTCCAAGGATGCCATCTTTTCGCCCATGGGCCACATCCGAGAAACCATCCGGGAAAACGCGCGCGACATCGTGAAATACCGGCATGCGCCCAGGTTCGCGCCTGCCGGTCAGAGCACGCAGATGATCATCGGCGCGACTCCCGACACGGATTATCAGATATTGAACCTGGCGGAAAACCTCTATAAGAAATATAAACTGAAACGCGTCTTCTTCTCCGCCTATACCCCGGTGGCCGAAGACAGCCTCCTGCCCGCCCCGGACACCAAACCGCAGCTCTGGCGGGAGCACCGGCTCTATCAGGCGGACTGGCTCTTGCGGTACTACAATTTCTCCGCCGGCGAACTCCTCGACCAGCAGCACCAGAATTTCAACCCTTACCTGGACCCGAAATGCACCTGGGCGCTGAACAATCTGCCCTTTTTCCCGCTGGACGTCAATCGCGCCGCTTACCGCGACCTGCTGCGGGTCCCCGGCATCGGCGTGACGAGCGCCAAACGGATCATCGCGGCCCGCCGGACATGCGCCCTCCGTTTCGACGGCCTGAAAAACCTGGGGGTCGTCCTCAAGCGGGCGCGGCTTTTTATCACCTGCGGCGGAAAAACGGCCGACGGCATAAGAATCACCGAGAATATGATGCTCCGGTCCCTGCTGTCCGAAAAAGCGCTGGAACAATATCGCTTCGACTTCTCGCTGGAGCAGCTGTCGCTGTTCGACCAGCCGCCGATTCATCCTTACCCCGGGAGGGCGTACGCGCATGAATACCCAAGCGGACCAAACCTACTACTATGACGGCAGTTTCGACGGGCTGCTGTGCTGCGTCTTCGAAAGCTACGACAAGAAAGAGATCCCCATCGATATCCTCCTTGACTCCTCCGCGCCCCAGCTCTTTGCCGGCCGGTCGATCCCGACCGATCTGCACAAATCGGGCCGGGTGCTGGCCTCCATCCCCAAAAAGATCGGGCCGGCGGCGCTCAATTTCGTACGGCATGCCTTTTTGACCTGCCTGCCGCGCAAAGAATTATACATCCTGCTGTTCCTGCGCCTCGGCTACCGGCACGGCCCGGCGGTAATGAACATGCTGACCGACGGAGTCGTCAACACCCTTTTCAAAGCGGTCAACCACCTGAACCGGGAAAGCCATCTGCTGAAAGGGTTCCTGCGGTTTTCCGTTTATAGCGGCGTTCTCGTCGGCGAAGTCGCGCCGAAAAACTTCGTCCTGCCGCTGCTCACCCAGCATTTCTGCGAGCGCTACCCGGAAGAACGCTTCCTAATCGTCGATAAAACCCACGGCATGGGCTTGCTCTACCAGCCGTACCAGGCGCAGGTCGTTCCCGTCGCCGACCTCGAGCTGCCGGCAATGGACGAAGACGAGCAGACCTTCCGCGAGCTCTGGCAGCTGTTCTACGATACCATCGCCATCCGGGAACGGTACAACCCGGCCTGCCGGATGAGCCATATGCCCAAGCGCTACTGGAAATACATGACGGAGTTCGGCCGCCCGCAAGACAACACCACGCCAAAACTCGCCTCCTACGGCGGCAAGTTATTGAACCGGGCCACCGCCGAAGCGGAAAATTGACGCTGGCATTCCGGCCGCGCTATAATAAAGGGAAAATCCCTTCGCGAGGCCTGACATGAAACTACCCCAAAAGTACTACAGCCGCCTTTGGCGGGCCATCCTCGAATTCGACCTCCTCGCCGCCGGCGACAGAATCCTCGTCGGCCTTTCGGGCGGCAAAGACAGCGTCTTCCTCACCTACGCCCTGGCCGCCATCCGCGACTGTTCCCCCCGGCCCTTCGAACTGGCCGCCGTCACCCTCGACCCCCAGTTCACCGCCGACTTCGACCCGGCGCCGCTGACGGCGTTCTGCGCCGGCCTCGGCGTGCCTCACCACGCCCTCAAGGCCGACATCGCCGGCGCCATCGCCAAGGGCGGCGGCAAAGACCCCTGTTTCGTCTGCTCCTACTTCCGGCGGGCATTTATCAACAGCTTCGCCGTCCAAAACGGCTTCAACAAGATCGCCTACGCCCACCACCACGACGACGCCGTCGAAACCTTCGTCATGAGCATGCTCTACACCGGCCAGCTCAAAACCTTCCTCCCCAAAACCAAGCTCGACCGCACCGGCCTCACCGTCATCCGGCCGCTCGTCTTTTTCCGGGAGAAGGAACTGCGCGCCACGCCCCGCCTGCACGGCTTCACCCCCATCCCCAGCCCCTGCCCCCTCGATGGCAAGACCAAGCGCCAGGAAATAAAGGACCTGATCCGCGGCTGGGAACGGGCCAACAGGCACGTATTCCGCCACCTGGCCGCCGCCATGCGCGAAAGTCCGGCTACCGAGTTGTGGCCTCCAACCCCGTCGCGGGCGGAGCTAAAGGCGATGCACCGCGCCTTCTGGGGCAAAGACAGGCCAGGTTGCTGATAAAGCCCCATCTGCTGCGTTGCTCCTCAAAGCGCTTGCTTGCGTACGTCCCGAGTACGCGGTGCAGCGCGCTTTTCCGGTGCGCCTTGCATCTGGAGCTTTCTAAGCAACCTGGGGTTGCCGATAAGTCCTCTTCATTTGTCTGAATTTTTTCGCTTGCGCCCCGGTCCCATTCATGCTATCATAAGTACCAAATCGACATCGCAAAGGCGATGAGCGGGAAAGTACGGGCGCCGCATCCTCCAAGAGAGCCGGGCAAGGTGCGAGCCGGCAGGAAAAGCGTTCGGAAAGCCCCCCGCGAGCCGTGGGCCGAAACATAGTAAGCCCTACCGCGTCCCCGGCGTTACTGGGCAGAGGCGAGCCGCACGGCGGCTAATCTAGGTGGTACCGCGGGATAAAAACCCGTCCTTGTTCAAGGACGGTTTTTTTGTTTCTCGGCCGCCTATTAGACCTCATCTACTGCGTTGCTCCTCAAAACGCTTGCTTGCGTACATCCGGAAGTACGCTTGCGATCCTGTTACATGGAGCCTGTGCAAACAACTCCTGTTAAATCAGCCTCGGAGTAAACGGTGCCGCGCTTTTCCGGTGCGCCTTGCATCTGAGGCCTCCTAGGCGGCCTCGGTCGGCGAAACGGTAATTATTGTTATTACAGTAACTATTATTATTGAGAGGTGGATTATCATGCGCGAACTACTGGAACTTCTGGAAAAAGACCACACCCTGACAATTGCCCAGCTGGCCGTCATGCTCGACAAGCCGCAGGACGAGATCGCCGCCCTGATAAAACAGTACGAAGCCGACAAAACCATCGTCAAATACCAGACGATCGTCAACTGGGAGAAGGCCGGCGCCGACCGGGTAACCGCCATCATCGAAGTCAGGATCACCCCCCAGCGGGAAGTGGGCTTCGACGCCATCGCCGAGCGCATCTACCGTTTCCCCGAGGTGCGCAGCCTCTACCTCATGTCGGGGGCCTACGACCTGCTCGTCATCGTCGAGGCCAAGACGCTCAAGGAAGCGGCCCAGTTCGTCTCCACCAAGCTGTCGACCATCGAGGGCGTCATCGGCACCACCACCCACTTCATGCTCAAACAATACAAAGAGGCGGGCGTCATCCTCGAGGATGAGGAAGAAGACCGCAGGCTGGTGGTGTCGCCATGACCTGGGCCGACCGCATCTCGCCCGCCGTCAAGGCCATCCCCCCCTCCGGCATCCGGCGCTTCTTCGACATCGTCGCCGAAACCAAAGGCGTCGTTTCCCTCGGGGTCGGCGAGCCAGACTTCGTCACCCCCTGGCATATCCGCGAAAGCTGCGTCTACGGCCTCCAGCAGGGCTACACCGCCTACACCTCCAACTATGGCCTGCTCGAGCTGCGCGAGGAGATCGTCAAAAACTGCGCCGCCGGCTACGGGGTGACCTACGACCCCCGCAAAGAAGTGCTGGTGACCGTCGGGGTGAGCGAAGCGCTCGACCTGGCGATGCGGGCCATCCTCAGCCCCGGCGACGAGGTCCTCGTGCCCGAGCCGTGCTACGTCTCCTACAAAGCCTGCGTCGCTTTAGCCGGCGGCGTGCCGGTGACGGTGCCGACGAAAATGGCCGACTGCTTCCGGGTTACGGTGGCCCAGCTTGAAGAACTGGTGACCCCCCGCACCAAAGCGCTGCTGATCGGCTACCCCAACAACCCTACCGGCGCGATCATGTCCAAAGCCGAGCTCGAGGCCATCGCCGCCTTCGCCCGCAAACACGACCTCATCGTCATCTCCGACGAAATCTACGCCAGCCTCACCTACGACGGCACCCACACCTGCTTCGCCTCCCTGCCCGGCATGCGCGACCGCACCATCCTCCTCAACGGCTTCTCCAAAGCCTACGCCATGACCGGCTGGCGGATCGGCTACGCCCTCTCCAACCCCGACTTCATCGGCGCGATGACCAAGATCCACCAGTACACCATGCTCTGCGCCCCCGTCACCGCCCAGGTGGCGGCGATCGAAGCGCTGCGGCACGGCCAGTGCAACATGCTGCGGATGGTCGAGGAGTATAACCGTCGCCGCCGCCTGATGGTGGACGGGTTCAAAACCATCGGCCTCGACTGCTTCGAGCCCAAGGGAGCCTACATCTTCCCCTCCATCAAGCAGACCGGACTGAATTCCCTCGCCTTCGCCGAAGAACTCCTCAAAGCCGAAAAAGTGGCCCTCGTGCCCGGCGACGCCTTCGGCGAAAGCGGCGAAGGCTTCGTCCGCTGCTCGTACGCCTCCTCGACCGCCAACTTGTCCGAAGCCCTTACCCGCATCGGCCGCTTCGTGAAAAAGTACATCTAGCACAAGAAAAGGCCCCCCGGCAAACCGGGGGGCTTCGTATTCATATCTACCTCACAAGCTGGGAGACGAACACAAACTTCACGCCTGCGGCCTCCAACTCGGGAATCATCTCGCGCACGGCGATGGCGGTCGCCGGCCGGGCGTGGCCGATCGCGATCGCGTTGCCGTCCCTGATCGCCAGGCGGGCCGCTGTCCTCAACTGGCCCTTGATATACTCGACCTCATTCCTGCCGTCCAGGAAGACCTCGTTGCTGCCGGTGCGCACCCCGGCCTGGCGGGCCGCGTCGAAGGCGATCGACTGGCCGCTGGTGCGGCTGTCGACGAAGAACAGGTTATTGGCCTTGAGGACGCCCAGCACCGCCTTCATGACCCGGCGGTCGGCGGTCGCCCTGGAGCCCTGGTGGTTGTTGACGCCGATTATCCCCGGCACGGCCTTGACGGCCTTGGCGGTCATATCGCGGATCTCCTGGTCGCTCATCGCCACCATGATCGTGCTGGCCTCCGACTGTTCGGACGCCGCCAGCGGCTCCATCGGCAGGTGGAGCATCACCTGATGGCCGGCGCTCAGCGCCCGCGACGCCGCCTCGCCGCTATGGGGACGGTACGGAAGAACCGCGAAGGTCACCGGGCGGGGCATGGCGGCGAAGGAGGAGATCGTCTCGGCACTGTAGCCGAAATCATCGATCAGAAGCGCGAGATTGCCGTGGCCCGCGGGTTTGGGCGGCGGCGGCGGCTGGTCGGGCTTCCGCGGCAGCGGGATGAATATCCGGTCGGTGATAAGCGTCAACGGATCACCGCCAAGCGTGTCGCGGATGCCTACATCCACGCGAGTGGCCGCCTGCCCCTCGTATTTGTCCGGCTCTGTCGCCAGCACCTCGCCGCCGGTGTTCAGAAGCTGCGCGGCCAGCGCCTGCTTGACGTTATCCGGCTTGCTGTCTGCGGCCAGCAGCAACTGGCGGGCATGCCAGCGGATGGTGCCCTCCACCGCCGTGCGGGGCGACTCGCGCCGCCCTTCCTGCACCTTGCGGGAGTCCAGCTTGGCCCCGGCCAGGCCGTTGTCCACGGCGGCATGGATGCGCTGGGCGGTTGCGGAATAATCGGCCACCGCTCCGGCGCCGGTTTTTTCGATGGTATAAAGTTCTTCCTTGGGGGCCACCGTCTCCTTGACCTTCTTATCAGGCACGTTGAGATAAAGAATAAGGGCGCCGAGAACCATCAACAGCAGAACCAGGCGCGTTTTACTAGATTTGAACATCATTCGTCTCCCGTTCGACAATATGTGATAATAAAAATCCCTGGCTTAATTATAAGCCAGGGATTGTCCGGGCACAACCAGAATCCTTTTACAGCCTCACCGTCTCGCCGTCCGCCGGCACAATCACCCTGCCGGCCAAGCCTTCGCGGGACAGGAAGTCCCGCAGCAGGGGGCGGGTGAGCAGGCAATGGTTGAAGGCCTCCAGATGAATTACCACCACCCGCGCCGCCGGGGCCGCCGCGCACACGGCCGCGATGTCGGCGATGTCCATGGTTATCGGCCCGCCGCTCAAAAACTGCGCCGCCCCGGCGAAAAGGACGATTACCTCCGGCCGGTGTCCGGCCAGAGCCGCAGCCACCTCGGGGCACCATACGGTATCACCGGCGATGTAAAGCACGGGTTCGCCGGGGCTGCGGAGCACATAGCCCGACACCGGCCCCATCTTCTCGGCCAGCTCGCCGCTGCCGTGGCGGCCGCCGGTCCTTTCCAGGGACACGCCCCGCCACTCGGCCCGCTCCCGCACGGCGGTCACCTGCGCAAACCCGAACCCCCGCAGCTTGGCCTCGTCGGCCGGCTGGCAGAACACCGGCAGCTCCTTGGGCAGCCGTTCGGCCGCCGCAGTGTCGAAATGGTCGCGGTGAGTATGGGTACATAGCACGCCGTCCACCGCCGCCAATTCGTTTTCACTTGTCGGCAGCCCGACAAGAGGATTCCGGAGGGGATTCGGGGAATTGTCAATAGGCGGCATCGCCCCCGCCGGGCTTAGGACCGGATCGACGAGCAGCCTTACCCCGCCCAGGTTCAGAATATGGGTCGCGTGCCGCACCAGGCGTATTTCCACATCATCAGCCTCCCAATCGCTCTCTCCCTCTATTGTAAACAACGCCGCGCCAAAAAACGATAGCGCGGTGAAAGAATTGGCCCTCGTTTGATTTCGTCGGGAAAGGAAATGGCTGCAAATGATTGACGAAACCGATCTGGCCATCATCAGGCTCCTGGAGCAAAACTCCCGCCGCCAGTGGAAGGAGATCGGCGCGGCTGTACACCTCACCGGCCAGGCTGTCGCCGCCCGCGTCCACGCCCTCGAAGAAGCGGGCGTCATCACCGGCTACTCCGCCAGCGTCGACGCGGCTAAGCTCGGCAAGCCGCTGACCGCCTTCATCACCGTATTCATGGCCAGCGCCGACCATGCCACCTTCCACCGCTTCCTCGAAGGCGAGCAGACCATCACCGCCGCCCACCGGGTGAGCGGCGACGGCTGCTACTGGCTGCGGGCCGACCTCGCCTCCCACGAAGACCTCAACGTCCTGCTGGAAAAAGTTCTCCGCCACGGCAACTACCGCCTCCACCTCTCCATCGGCCGCATAAAATAGAAGGAGGTGGCCACATGGGCCATCTGGGAAACGGCAAAGCCGACGTATTCCTGGCGCTCGCCGCCCGCCTGGACAAAAACCCCGTCGGCGCGCCCCATAACGAAACCCTCATGCGCATCCTCCACATCATGTACACCGAAAAGGAAGCGGCCGTCGGCAGCCAGTTCCCGCCGGGCTTCGCCAGCCTCGACAAACTGGCCGCGCTCACCGGCCTCCCCGAAGCCGAGCTCGCCCCTCTCCTTGAGAACATGGCGGCCAAGGGCCTCGTCGTCGACATACCGCGCCGCGACAGGGTGCTTTACTCCCTCTCCCCCCTGGTTATCGGCTTCTTCGAATACACCTTCATGCGCACCGGCGGCCCCCTGCCCCTGGGCGAGCTGGCTGGGCTGTTCGAGCGCTACCACCACGAACGGGACGTCGCCGAAGAATTTTTCGGCGCCGACACCAAGATATTCCAGACCTGGGCGTACGAAAGCGCAATGCCGGCCGACGTCACCACCGAAGTCCTTGACTACGAGAGAGCGTCGGCGATGATCCGCGCCGCCGGCAAAGGCGCCCTGTCGATGTGCTACTGCCGCCACCAGGCCCACCACCGGGGCACCGCCTGCAACGCCCCGGTCAACGATGTCTGCACCTCGCTCGGCCCCGCCGCCGAATGGCTCATCCGACGGGGCTTCGCCCGCCCGGCCGGCGTCGACGAACTGCTCAGCGTCCTCGACCGCACCGAAGCCCTCGGCCTCGTCCATCTCGCCGACAACGTCGCCAACCGCCCCGTCTTCGTCTGCCACTGCTGCGGCTGCTGCTGCGGAGTGCTCCGCACCTTCAACGAGCAGGGCATCCTATCCGTCCACCCCAGCAACTTCATCGCCCGCATCGACGCGGCGAAGTGCACCGCCTGCGGCCTGTGCGCCAAGCGCTGCCACGTCGGGGCGGCAACGGTTGCGGGGCCATCCGCCGCCGTCGCCCCCGGCCGCTGCCTGGGCTGCGGCGCGTGCGTCAGAAGCTGCCCGCAGGGGGCGCTAGCCCTCGTCCGCCGCGACCCGATCCGCATCCCGCCCCGGGATAAGCTGGAGCAAATGAAAGAGATAGCCCGCCAACGCGGAAAATAACAGGAGGCTCGGACCACTTGAACCGATACTACAAAGGCGTCGCCCTCGCCTTACTCTCCGCCCTGGGCTTCTCGCTGCTGCCCATTTTCGGCATCTTCGCCTACCGCGAAGGCGTCAACGTCAACACCCTCCTCTTCCTGCGCTTCACCCTCACCGCCCTCTTCCTGTTCGCGTACCTGGGCCTGACGAAGCACACCCTCGCGGTCTCCTGCCGCCAGCTCGCCCTGCTGTTCGCGCTCGGCGGCATCCTCTACTCCGCCCAGTCCTCCCTCTTCTTCGCCTCGCTGCACTACATCCCCGCCTCCCTAACCTCCCTGCTGCTCTACACCCACCCCCTGTTCGTCGCGGTCCTCGCCAGCATCGTCGACAAAGAGAAACTGACCCGCGACAACATCCTGGCCATCGTCCTGTCCATGACAGGGCTAGTGTTCGTCCTCGGCGCCTCGCCGACGAAGGTCAACGCCACCGGCGTACTCATGGCCCTGGGGGCGGCCGTCGTCTACTCCGCTTACCTCGTGCTCGGCACCAGGCTGGTGAAGCAACTGTCGCCGCTTTCCACCAGCGCCTATATCGCCAGTTTTGCCGCCCTCTCGCTCTTTGCCGCCGGCACGGCCGGCGGCAAGCTGAACTTCGCCCTCTCTGCCACCGCCTGGCTGGCGGTCGCCGGCATCGTTACCTTCGCCACCGTCATGGCCATGCTCGCCCTCTTCCGCGGCCTCGAGCTCATCGGCCCCACCCGCGCCTCCATCCTCAGCATGGTCGAGCCGCTCCTCACCTTCATCTTCTCCGCTCTCCTGTTCGCCGACCGCTTCACCGTCCTGCAGCTGGCCGGCGGGGCCGCCGTGCTCGCCGGCGCCGCGATGGTCGTGCTGTCGCGGGCCAAAGAAGAGCCTCAGGAAAAACAGTAAACTCTTGCCGCCTGGCAAGGGTTCATTCATATAATTCCTTTGATCGTCAGCGCCAGCAACAGCAGCATCACCGCCTGGGTCACCACAAAACCGGCCGCCGCCACCCTGATCCCCAGCCGCCGGCCGAATACGCCGACGGCGCGGGGCAGGGACGAAGCGAACAGGTCGTAGAAATTGTGCAGCATGGAAACGGTCAGGAGCAGCGGCACCACCGCCGCCGCCGGCACCGCCCCGTCGCGAAGGGCCGCCCCCACCGCCGCCACGCCGCCGATCATGCTCACCAGCCCGGTGCCGGCGAGCGAAAGCAGCCCGGCATCGATTCCCAGCCGGGCGAGGAGCGGCAGATAATCGGCGAGCCGCTGCAAATAGCCGGTCTTGATGAAGAACATCGCCACATAAGACATCGCCGCCATCCAGGCAGCCATGCTCACGAACGGCCGCCAACTTCCCGCCGCCGCCGCCCGCACCGCTGCCGGCCAGCCCATGACCGGTTTGCCCGCCGGGATCGGGCAGGTGCCCGCCCGGCCGCCGCTCAGCAGGCGGGCGTAAGCCACCCCGATCAGCGAGATTATCACGAACGCCGCGAAGTAGACGGCGAGGAAGCGTACGGCCACGCCCGGCGGATAAAGAGCCGCCATGATGGGTATAAAAGAGAACACGAAAAACTGCACCGCCGACGGCGCCTTGGCCACCAGGTTGGCGGCGATCACCTCCCCGTCCGAAAGCCCCGCCCGGTCCTTGGCCAACGCCACCGCCGCCATGCCCGCGGTGCGGTCGCCGGCCGCCAGCACCACCGACAGCGCGCAGGCCGGCGGCAGACCGGTCAGCCGGGCCACCGCGGGCAGCAGCAGCCGGCCGCCGATCACGCCGCCGCGGTTGGCGAACAGGCCGGCGAGGAACAGCCCGATATACAGGGACGGCAACACGCTCTTCATTATACCCGCCGTCGCCCAGGCGGCGGCAGCCAATTCCTTCATCGCCTTTCTCCCGCCGGTACGCTGACGACTACCTGGCCGTTCATAAATACGCCTCCTTTTGCGTCCCGCTGATAGCGTGGCCCGCCGTTACCGGATAAATTCCCGGCCGGTGCGCGCCAATCCTGCCAAGGAGATGATACAGTGCAAGAAGTACGCGACATCATCCGCCCCGGCCTCACCGTCCTGTTCGTCGGCTTCAACCCCGGCGTCCGCTCGGCCGAGACCGGGCATCACTTCGCCGGCCACTCCAACCGCTTCTGGAAGCTGCTGCACACCGCCGGCTTTACGCCCAGGCAGCTCCGGCCCGCAGAAGACGATACGCTGCTTGCCCTCGGCTTCGGCATCACCAACATCGTGCCGCGCCCGACAAAGGCCGCGGCGGAAATAACCCGCGAGGAATACCGCCGGGGGCGGCTGGCGCTCATCGACAAACTCGCGCTATACCGGCCGCGGATCGCCTGCTATGTCGGCCTCGGCGTCTACCGCGAGTTCGCCGTCCTGAAGGCTGTCGCCTGCGGTCTTCAGCCGCAAACGGTCGTGCCGGGCGTGATCGACTTCGTCGTGCCGAACCCCAGCGGTCTCAACCGCATCTCCTTCGACGACCAGCTCCGCCATTACAAGGACCTTGGCCGCCTCGCCGGATAGCGTGGCCTCCCCGGGTAAAAACTAACCAAAATACGCTTTACGGGAGGGAACGCCGTGGAAAAAATCAACTTTCCTCAGATAACCGGCCACTCCGACCTGCTTGACCCCTTCCACCCCGGCCGCTACCAGTACAACTTCTTCAACCGGTGGGACGAACTGGCGGAGGAATACGACCGGAGGTTCTGACCGACCCGCCGGAGCCATCGACGTAGCGGGGCCATTTTCCTCTTTTCTTTTCGCGTCAGATAGGGGATTTGCCGCTTTGTCGTCGAAATAGGTTTTAATGCAGGCAAAAATGCGGCGGAATTTGCGCCGGAAGGCCGAACCCACGCCTGTCACAGCAGGAGGATGCCAGATGAACCTATTTGACGACATCCGCGGAAAAATCGCTTCTTTGCCGCGCAGTCAGAGGAAGGTCGCCCAGCACATCGTGGACAACTGGGAACGTGTCGCCTATGAATCGTCGACCGCGATCGCGCGCCAGCTCGACCTAAGCCAGGCGACAATCATCAGGACCGCCTGCGCTCTTGGGTTCGCCGGCTTCCCGGAACTGCAGAGCCACCTGCGCGACGTCATTCAGCAGCGCGTCTCGTCGGTAGGCCGTCTCGACCGGGTAACCAAACGGTTCGGCAAAGAACCGGAACAGGGAAAAACCAGCACCAAGGACCGGGTATTCAGGCAGCTGGCCGGAAATCTCCGGACCTTGTACACCGCCACGGCGGAAGAAGAATTATGCCGCGCCGTCGACACCATCATGCGGGCGGAGCGGGTCTTTGTCCTTGGCATGCGTTCGTCAGGCGCCATTGCCGCCTATCTGGGCTTCAACCTCTCGATGGTTCGCCCCGACGTGATCGTCCAGGACAGCGACTACAACCTTCTCGAAAAAATGAAATCTTTATCAGCCGCCGACCTTCTCATCGCCATAGTCTTCCCCCGCTACACGCGCCTCGCGATCGAGGCCGCCAGGAAAGCCTATCAATTGGGCGCCCGCGTGATCGGGGTAACCGATTCCGCCGCTTCGCCCATCGGGGCGTTGTGCCACCAATCCTTCTACATTCCGGCCACATCAACCCATTACAACCACTCCGCCGTCGCCGCCGTCGCCCTTGTCGACGCCTTACTGTCATACCTGTCGGTGCGTTATGCGGACAGCGTCCGCAAAGAGCTGGAATTGATCGAAGAAGACTTCAAGAACTTCAACATCTTTGAAAAATAACGTTAAATCAACTTCCGCCGGGGCAACCCGGTTTTTTTTATTTTCCCGGGAGGATTTTTCCACGTCAGGCAGAATAGTATGAAAAAAGAATAGAACACTTCTTTTATTATTGAAAAAGCAGCAATCGCTACATAACAACTCTTTTACAAGGGAGACTGGTCATATGGTTGATGCGAAATTTGCCGTAATCGGCGCAGGCAACGGCGGCCTGGCCTTCGCCGGCTGTCTTTCCCTCCGCGGCGCGTCCGTGCGGATCCACGATAACGACCCGGCCATAATGGCCGACCTGGCGGCCACGGGCTCGATCGAAGTACTCGATTCAGGGCGGTCGGCGACGGCACTGATCGACGAAGTATGCCCCGACCTCGGCAAAGCCGTCGCCGGAGCCGACATCATCTTCATTGTCACGCCGGCCAACACTCACCGCGCCATTGCGACCTCCCTGGCGCCCTTCATCGGCCAGGGCGCCACCGTCCTGCTTCATCCCGGCAGGACAGGCGGCGCCCTCGAGTTGAAAAAGATATTCGAAACCCTCATCCCCGCGAAGCGGGTCATCGTCGGCGAAGCCCAGACACTGCTGTTCGCCTGCCGCAGGTTCCCCCCCAACAAGGTGGCGATCATGGGCACCAAGCGCCGAGTAACGATTGCGACCCTGCCCCAAAAAGCCGCAGGCGGCGTGATCGACAGGCTGAAACCGTTTTTCCCCCAGTTCGAGGCGGCCGATAACGTTCTGGAAACGAGCCTGAGCAATATCGGGGCAATCTTTCACCCCGGACCGACGGTGCTGAACGCCGCGCGAATCGAAACCTCTCCCGAGCCTTTCCAGTACTACATCCAAGGCATCTCGCCGTCGGTGGCGAAAATACTGGAAAAGATCGACGCGGAACGCGTGCGGATAGCGGAACGGCTCGGCAAGCCGGTACCGTCCGCGCTGGAGTGGCTCCGCCAGGCGTACGGCATCTCCGCCTCCTGCTTATACGATGCGATCCAGAAAAATGCGGCTTACCAAGATCTCCTCGCCCCCAAATCCATCGAAGTCCGCTACCTGGATGAAGATGTGCCGACAGGACTGGTCCCGCTCGCCGCCCTGGCCGATCTCTGCGGCGAACCAGCCCCGTTCACCAATTCCATCATCAGCCTGGCCTGCGTAATGCGGGGAAAGGACTACCGGCAATCAGGCAGAAATCTGGAAAGGCTGGGTTTGGCAAACATGACAGTTGAAGATATCCGAACCCTGGTCAATAGATGAAACCGCACAAAAAGGAGGGCTGCCAGAGAATATCCCGCCGTCGCCAGCGGACGCTAAGAACAGAAAAGAGGTGTATACAAAATGAAGAGTGCTGACCTGCTCAACCTGATGCTTTACGTTTCCTACCTCGGAGGCCTGTTATTCGTCGGTAAAATCCTGCGGGCAAAAATCACCCTGTTTCAGCGCCTTTATTTCCCGGCGGCTCTTATCGCCGGCTTCCTCGGTCTCGCGCTCGGGCCGTTCGGAGTTAAACTGATCCCTGTCGCAATGATGAATACTTGGAGCATCCTGCCGGGACGGCTGATCGACATCGTCTTCGCCTGCGTATTTCTCGGCACGGTCGTACCGTCGGTCAGACAAATCTGGCAATACGCGGGACCCCAATTGGTATACTCCTGGTTTATCGTCGCCTGCCAGTGGATCGTCGGTATCGGGCTGGCCTACTTCATAATCCAGCCGATATGGAACATCCCCGCCTTTATCGGCACGCTCGTCGAAATCGGCTGGGCGGGAGGCCACGGCACCGCCGGCGGCATGGCGGTAGTCT
>JALHDI010000038.1:0-20545 GCA_022839045.1 Sporomusaceae bacterium | reverse complement strand
CGGCATGGCGGTAGTCTTCAAAAATCTCGGCTTTCCCGAAGGCGGCGATCTGGGGCTTACGTCGGCTACCGTAGGTCTGGTGATGGGAATCCTTGTGGGCATGACCTACATCAACATCGCGGTCCGCAAAGGTTACACAACCGTCCTGGAATCCCCCGACCAGATAAAAACAGGCAACCTGTCCGGCATTCTGCCGCCCGACCAGGAAAAAGTCATCGCCAAGAGTCGGATCACCACCGACTCGATCGAGCCGTTCGCCCTTCACCTGGGCCTCGTCGGCATCTCGGTGATCATCGGTTGGTTCATGCACAAAGGCTTAATCGCCCTGCACCCGAAATTCAGCGCCGTACCGCTGTTCCCGTTGGCCATGATCGGGGGCGTCTTGATTCAGATGGTCGCGAACATGACAAAAACCGACGGCCTTATCAACCGGCAGGTGATAGAACGCATCCAGGGCACCGCGCTCGATTTCCTGGTCGTGGCCGCGGTGGCCTCGATCAAAATCCCCGTCGTCATCAAATACGCCGTGCCGCTGCTTATCCTTATGGTCGGGGGACTCGTCGTGATGCACATCCTGACCTGGTTTCTGGCGCCCCGGATCTTCCCTGACGCCTGGTTTGAAAGAGGGATCGCCGAGTATGGCGCTCTATGCGGCGTGCTGGCGGTCGGCCTGATGCTGCTGCGGGTCGTCGACCCCGACCTGAAAACCGCGGCGCCGAAAGCTTTCGCTTTTGAACGTCCGTTTTTCAGCCCGTTCGTCGGCGGTGGCCTGATAACCGCAGTCATGCCGATCTTCGTGCACGAACTGGGCGCTCTGACCGTTATCGGCGCCTCGGCCGCCCTGGCGGTGACGCTGATGGGATTGGCTTATCTGTGCGGCTGGTTCAGACCGCACCCTGGAGCCTACAGATAGGCCGGCGGATAAAGCAATAGCTCACTGGAGGAGATAATATGAACGCCAAACAATGCGACATCCTGTTCCTTTCCCAAGATGACGTAATCAAGGCGGGGGCGCTGGATATGGGCGTCGCCGTACCCCTGATGGAACAGGTGTACCTCGAACATCACCGGAAGAACTACGTGCTGCCCGGCAAATGCGTCTTGCGCTGGGGCGACGAGGACAGCGAGTGGACCCGCGGCCGCATCAACGCCATGCCGGGATCGATCGGCGGCGACATCCAAGCCGTCGGCATCAAATGGATAGCCAGTTGCCCGCAAAACCCCTTCCGCCATGGCCTGCCCCGGGCATCCGCGGTCATTATCCTCAACGATCCCGAAACCCTCGTTCCGATAGCGGTCATGGACGGAACGGTCATCAGCGCCGTCCGCACCGGCGCCAACACCGGCGTCGCGGCGAAATACCTCGCCCGCCGGGACTCCAAAATACTCGGCCTGATCGGGGCAGGGGTACAGAACCGCACCCAGCTTGCCGCCTTACTGCAGGTGTTGCCGGCGATCGAAGAAATCCGCATCTTCGACCCCGTTCCCGAACGCCGCCAGCAATTCGCCAAGGACATGTCCGCGCAGACCAAGCGCGCCGTCATCGCGGCCAATTCCGCCTGGGCGGCGCTCGAAGGAGCCGACGTCTACGTTACGGCGACATCGACATCCACGCCGATAATCAAAAGCGACTGGGTCGTCCCGGGGCTGTTCTACTCGCACGTCGGCAGCCACGAATGCGAATTCGACGCGATAATGAAAATGGACAAAAGAGTGGTCGACGACTGGGATCAGATCAAGCACCGCGGCGTGGAGAGCCTCGCCATCATGCACTCGCAAGGCATGATCGACGATTCGGCGGTAACGGCCGAAATCGGCGCCATCGTCGCCGGCGCGAAACCCGGCCGCGAAAGCGACAAGGAAACCGTCTACTTCAACACGGTCGGCCTGGGTATTCAGGACGTCGCCCTGGGGTCGGCGATCTACAAGCGGGCGCTGGCAGCCGGTCTCGGCACCAAACTGCGCCTGTGGGACACCCCGTTCGCACTCTAACGATCCGGTGGCAGCCGTCACATGCCAAAAAGCGGTTGAGGGAGCTTGCCCTCAACCGCTTTTTTATTCTGACCGGGTTCCGCGCAAATCAGGGTCATTTCCGCCGGCTCTTCAGCTCGGCGAAAAGCTCCGTCGGCGTAATGTCGTGGTGAGCCAACAGCACCAGGCAGTGGTACCACAGGTCGGCCATCTCGTAGAGGATTTCCCCCTTATCGTCGTTCTTCGAGGCGATGATCGTCTCCGCCGCCTCCTCGCCCACCTTCTTGAGGATTTTGTCCCGCCCTTTAGTGAACAGGTAGGTGGTGTAAGACCCCTCGCGGGGGTTGGCCTTGCGGTCGTTGATGACGTTGTACAACTCGTAGAGAACGGTCATCGCCGGCCGGTAATCGGCGGCGGCGGTCGTGTCCCGCTCCGTCGCGGCAGCGTCCAGGCGGCGGCTAAAACACGAAAAAGTGCCCTCGTGGCAGGCGGCCCCCGTCTGGTCCACCTTCACCAGCAGCGTGTCGCCGTCGCAGTCGTAGTAAAGCTCGCGCACCTTCTGCACATGCCCCGAAGTCTCGCCCTTCTGCCACAACGCCCGCCGGCTGCGGCTATAGAACCATGTCACCCCGGTATCCAGCGTCTTCGCCAGCGACGCGGCGTTCATATAGGCCAGCATCAGCACCGTGCCGGAAGCGGCGTCCTGAACGACGGCCGGCACCAGGCCCTGCTGGTCGAACTTTATTTTATCGATATTCATAGCCTGACCTCCACACCGTGCGAACGGAGATAATCCTTAACCTGGCGGACGGTGAACTGCCCGTAGTGGAACACCGACGCGGCCAGCACCGCGTCCGCCTTGCCGTCCACCAGCACCTCGTAGAAATGGGCCAGCTCGCCCGCCCCGCCCGAGGCGATCACCGGCACGTCCACCGCTTCCGAGACCGCCCGCGTCAGGGGAATGTCATAGCCGTCCTTGGTGCCGTCGCGGTCCATGCTGGTGAGCAGGATCTCCCCCGCCCCGAGGGCGGTGCCCTCCTTGATCCATTCCAGCACATCGATGCCGGTCGGGGTGCGGCCGCCGTTCACATAGACCTCCCATTTGCCTGGCCCCGCCTGGCGGGCGTCCACCGCCAGCACGATGCACTGGCGGCCGAACCGCTTCGCGCCTTCGGCCAGGATGTTCGGATTCTTCACCGCCGCCGTGTTGAGCGACACCTTGTCGGCGCCGGCCTTGAGCATCGTCCTGATGTCGGCCAGGGTGCGGATGCCGCCGCCGACGGTGAAGGGGATGAAAACCTGGGCCGCCGTCCGCTTGACGACATCCACCATCGTGTCGCGCTCCTCGGCCGACGCGGTGATATCGAGAAAAACCAGCTCGTCGGCGACTTCGCGGTCATAGACCGACGCCAGCTCCACCGGGTCGCCGGCGTCGCGGAGCCCGACGAAATTGGTGCCCTTGACCACCCGCCCGTCCTTGACGTCCAGGCAGGGGATAATCCGTTTCGTATACACGCTACGCCTCCTCCCCTCTCGCCGCCTTCAGCGCCGCCGGCAGGCCGACCGCGCCGGCGTACAGGGCCTTGCCGACGATGACCCCCTCCACCCCGTCGGCCTCCGCCGCCCTAACCGCGGCGACATCGGCCAGGCTGCTCACCCCGCCGGAGGCGATCACCGGTACGCCGGCGGCTTTCGCCAGGGCGCGGGTCGCGGACACGTTTACGCCGGTGAGCGTACCGTCGCGGGAAATATCGGTGTAAATTATCCGGGCCACCCCGGCGGCCGCCATGCGGGCCGCCAGTTCCTCCGCCCCCACGCCGCCGCTCACGCCCCACCCCTCCACGGCCGCGACGCCGTCCTTGGCGTCGATGCCGACGACGACGCGGTCGCCGTAAGCGGCGCAGGCTTCCTTCACCAGCGCCGGCTGCTTTACAGCCACCGAGCCGAGGATGACCCTCGTCACGCCGGCCGCCAGCACGTCCTCGATAGCGGCGAGGGTGCGGATGCCGCCGCCCAGCTGGACGGGGATGGCCACCGCCGCGGCGATCCGCGCGACGATCGCCAGGTTGACCGGCTGGCCGGCCCGGGCGCCATCAAGATCGACCACGTGGAGATACTCGGCCCCCTCGGCCGCCCAGCGCCGGGCCATGGCCGCCGGGTCGTCGGCGTAAACCGTCTCGGCGTCGAACCGGCCTTCGGTGAGGCGCACGCATTTGCCGCCGCGGATATCGATCGCGGGAAAAATTATCATAAGGCAAACTCCTTGAAATTGGCCAGTATCTTCAGGCCGGCATCCCCGGACTTCTCGGGGTGGAACTGGACGGCGTGCACGTTGCCCCGGCCCACGGCCGCCGTCACCCGGCCGCCGTACTCCGTCCAGGCGGTAACCAGGGCCGGATCGTCCGGCGCCGCGTGATAACTATGCACGAAATACACATAGGGATTGTCCGGCAGCCCCGCGAACAACGGGCTTGCTCCGGCGAGCCCCAGGCTGTTCCAGCCCATATGGGGCACCTTCAGGCCGGGGGCGACAAGCCTGCGCACCATGCCGGGGAAGACCCCCAGCCCCGGCACCCCGGGGTCCTCTTCGCTGCCGGCGAACAGGATCTGCAGGCCCACGCAGATGCCGAGCAGCGGCGTGCCCTTGGCGACCACCGCGCGGACGACATCGGCGAGGCCGTACTCGGCGAGGTTGCTCATGCAGTCGCCGAAGGCGCCCACGCCGGGCAGCACCACCTTGGCCGCGCCCATTATCGCCGCCGGGTCGCTGGTCACGACCGCGTTCGCTCCCAGGCGGGCGAAAGCCTTCTCCACACTGTACAGATTGCCTACCCCATAGTCGATGATAGCGATAACGTTCTTCACTATAATACCCCTTTGCTCGACATCACGCCGATGATGCGCTCATCGATGCGGGTCGCCTCGGCGAGCGCCCGGCCGAGAGCCTTGAAAATCGCCTCGTGGATATGGTGGGCGTTCCGGCCCGCCAGGAGGCGCACATGGATCGTCAGCCCGGCGTTGACCGCCAGCGCCCGCAGGAATTCCTCGGTGAGTTCGCCCGCGTAGCTGCCGATAACGCAGGCCGGCGCCGCCACATCGTACTGGAGGAAAGGCCGGCCGCTCACGTCCAAAGCCACCATCGCCAGCGCCTCGTCCATCGGCACGAAGGCCGTGCCGTAGCGGCGGATGCCCTTTTTATTGCCCAGCGCCCGGGCGAGCGCCTGCCCGAGGACGATGGCGGTATCCTCCACCGTGTGGTGGGCGTCGACATGAAGGTCGCCGTCCGCCTTGGCGTCCAGGTCGAACAGGCCGTGCCTGGCGAACAGCACCAGCATATGGTCGAAAAAGCCCACCCCGGTGGCCACCGCGGCCTTGCCGGAGCCGTCCAGCTCGATCGTCAGCTCAATATCCGTCTCGGTCGTCTTGCGGTCGATTTTGCCGCTGCGTTTCATACTCTACACCTCACCCACGACAAATTTCCCCGCCGCCGCCAAAAACGCGTCGTTTTCGGCCGCGGTCCCGACCGTAACCCGCAGGCAGCCCCGCAGGGCGGGCGACGCGCTGAAATCGCGCACGCCGATACCCTGCGAAGCCAGGTACTCGGCCAGTTCCTTGGCGCGGTCGCTCCGGACGAGCAAAAAGTTCGTCGCCGACGGGAAAACCTCGATATGAGGCAATTCCCGGAGAGCCGCGGCCATCCGCTCGCGTTCGGCCACCGTCCGGGCGATGCCGGGAGCGAACTCGCCCTTCATCTCCCAGGCGACCGCGGCGGCTGCCAGGGAGAAAGCATTCAGGTGATAAGGCAGCAGCACCTTGCCGATCGCGGCGATAATCTCCCGGTCGGCCACGGCGTAGCCCACGCGGGCGGCGGCCAGGCCGTACGCCTTCGAGAAAGTGCGGGCGATGATCAGATTGGGGTATTTGCCGAGCAGCGATAAGGCCGACTGACCGGAAAACTCGCCGTACGCCTCATCCACCACCACCGGGCAGCGGGCGCCGGCCACGATATACTCCACGGCCTCCGGGGCCATCGCACCGCCGGTGGGATTGTTGGGATTGCAGAGGATAATCAGCCCCGCCTGCTCCTGCAGGGCGGTGGTGAAGACCTTCTCCGGCGCGAACGCGAACCCCGCGTCCAGCTCCACCGTCAGCGGTTCACTGTCGGCCAGCGACTGTTTGAGGCTGTGCTGGCCGATCTCGGGGTAGCGGTTGGCCGCCACCGCCGCCAGCCGGTCGGCGATCCTGGCCTGCACCGCCGGCGGCAGCGCCTCGGCCCGCTCGTTGGCGTCCAGCTTGACCGGCCAGGCGACATCGGGAACATGGTACGATTTAAGAGTATCAAGCCCGGGTCGAATCTGCCACATCTTTGCGCCTCCTTATCCGTACCGCGTTGGCGTGGGCCTCCAGCCCCTCGGCGGTCGCCAGGCGGATAACGTCCTCGCCCGCCGCGCTCAGGGCGGCCTCGGTATAGGCGATCACGCTCGTCCTTTTCATGAAAGTCTCCACCGACAGCACCGAGTAGAACCGGGCCGTGCCGCCGGTCGGCAGCACGTGGTTGGGGCCGGCCAGATAATCGCCCAGCGGCTCGGGCGAATACGGCCCGAGGAAAACGGCGCCGGCGTGCCTTATCGCCGGCAGCAGGGCGAACGGATCGGCGGTCAGGATCTCCAGATGCTCGGGGGCGGCGATGTTGGCAAGCTCCAGCGCGGCGGCGATATCGTCGGTGACGATGATCAGCCCGTTGCGCGCCAGCGCCTCGCCGGCGATCCCGGCCCGCGGCAGCAGGGCAAGCTGGCGGGCCGTCTCCCGCTCGACCGCCGCCGCCAAGGCGGGGCTGTCGGTGATCAGGATGCTGGCCGCGAGTACGTCGTGCTCGGCCTGGCTCAGGAGATCGGCGGCGACATAGGCCGGGTCGGCGTCGCCGTCGGCGACGATGAGGATCTCGCTGGGGCCGGCCAGCATATCGATGTCGCAATAGCCGTACACCGCTTTTTTCGCCAGAGTGACGAAAATGTTGCCCGGCCCGGTGATCTTATCCACCTTGGGCACGGTGGCGGTGCCGAACGCCAGGGCGGCGACGGCTTGGGCGCCGCCGGCCTTGACTATCTTCGTAACCCCGGCCGCCTCGGCGGCGGCCAGCACATAGGGATTGACGCTGCCGTCCCGCGCCGGCGGAACGGCCATGATGATCTCCTTCACCCCGGCCACGACCGCCGGCACGATATTCATGATTACCGACGACGGGTAGGCCGCGGTCCCGCCGGGGACATACACGCCCACCCGCTCGAGCGGCAGGCAGCGCTGGCCGAGCCTCGCCCCGTGGTCGCGGTCGGTCATCCAGGACTGCGGCACCCGCTCGGCGTGGTAGCTGCGGACATTGGCGATCGCCTTCGCCAGCGACGCCATCACCGCCGGCTCCACCGCCGCCCGGGCGGCGGCAAACTCGGCCTCGCTCACCGCCATCGTTCCGGGCGTGAGCCTAGGGCCGTCGGTCAGTTCGGTATAACGGAGCAGGGCGGCGTCGCCTTCCCTGCGGACATCGGCGATGATCCTCGCCACCACCTCGGCCGCCGTCAGCTCGCTGCCGAACATCGCCTTCACCCGCGCGCGCGCTCCTTCGCCGAGCTTCACGGCGTCAAAAGGCGGCTTGAGAAGCAAAGGCCTTATCTCATCGAGAGGTTTATTGCGGGCGTCGATTGTTCTCATCGTTTGCTCTCGCTTTCGGCCAGCCGTCTAAGGTCCTCGGTCAGCCGGTTGATGCGTTCGAACTTCATCTTAAAGCTGACCCGGTTGGCGATGAACCGGGCGGTTGCCTGGTTGATCTGGGCCACCTCGACAAGCTTGTTCTCCTTCAAGGTGCGGCCGGTTTCCACCAGGTCGACGATCATCTCCGCCAGGCCGACGATCGGCGCCAGCTCGATCGAGCCGCCCAGCTTTATTATCTCCATCTGGATGCCGGCGTCGCGGAAAAACCGCTCGGCGGTGTTGGGGTATTTGGTCGCCACCCGCATATGGGCGTAATCGGTGAGCTTCTCCCTCCTGAGCGCCTCCGGCACGGCAACCACCATGCGGCACAACCCGAACTTGAGGTCGAGAAGCTCGTAAACGTTCTTGTTCTCTTCCGCCAGAACATCCTTGCCGATTATGCCGACGTCGGCGGCGCCGTACTCGACGTAAGTAGGCAGGTCGGCCGTCTTGGTGATGATAAACCTGATCTTGTGCTCCTCGTTGGCGATAACCAGCCGCCGGGAATCCTCGCTCAGCCTGTCGGCCGTGTAACCGGCGGCGGCCAGCAGCCTGGCGGCCGGCGCAAACAGTTTCCCTTTCGGCAAAGCGATCGTCAGGTAATTCATATCACTAGAAGTCATTCGCGCACCCTCCCTTTAGTTGTTTAAAGCATTAACATGGTAATATGATATCATCGGTTCGCGCGATTCGTCAACCCCTCTTGTAGGAATTTTTACGTATGTGTAGAAGTATTTGACAGATAATAATCCTCGTAAGGGGGCTCACTATGGCAAGCGCGCTCAACATTCTCGTTCTCAACAATCTGGCCGATCGCCACAAGGACGCCATCGCCGCGGCGATGCCCGGCATCACCGTCAACGTCACCGACCTCGAGCATGCTGGCGAATACATCGCCGCTACCGATATCCTGGTCGCCTGGGGCTGGACGGACATTCGCCCCCTGTACCTGGCGGCGCCTCGCCTGAAATGGGTCCATGCTCTGAGCGCCGGGGTGGAAAATCTGACCTTCCCCGAAATCCAGGCCAGCGACACCATCCTGACCAACTCCAAAGGCATTCACGGCATACCTGTGTCCGAGCACGTCTTCGCGATGATGCTGGCCTTCACCCGTGGCCTCAACCTCCTCATCCGCCAGCAGCAGGCCGTCAAATGGAACCGGGTGCCCACGGACGAAATCCACGAAAAAACCATCGGCATCGTCGGTCTCGGCAGCATCGGCCGCGAAATAGCCAAAAAGGCCAAAGGGATGGGCATGGAAGTCGTCGCCACCAAGCGGGAGATGACGACCGAGATCTTCGTAGACAAACTCTATAAACCCGAACAGCTCCACGAGCTGCTGGCCGTATCCGATTTCGTGGTCGCCGCCGTGCCCCTGACCGACAATACTGCCGGCCTGTTCACCCTCGAAGAATTCCGGGCCATGAAACCGACCGCCTATTTCTTCAACATCTCCCGCGGCGCCGTCGTCCGCGAGGCCGACCTGGCGATCGCCCTGCAGCTCGGCGTAATCAAGGGCGCCGGCCTCGACGTCTTCGAGAACGAACCTCTGCCGGCCGACAGTCCGCTGTGGGCGATGGACAACGTCATCGTTACCCCGCACCTGGCGGCCATCTCGCCCTACTACCTCGACCGGGCCGTCAAGCTGTTCGTCGACAACCTCGCCCGCTACACCCAGAGCAGAGAGATGTTCAATATTATCGACAAGACCAAAGGATATTAGCCCTCTTCATTATTATTCTAAGAGCCAAAAGGTATTGCCTTTTGGCTCTTTCTAATTCATATCGTCCGCCTCGCGCAGTATCGTCAGCTCCGGCGGCTCGCCCGGGGACGGCGGCTGGTGGTGGCGGCGGATTATCGCCAGCAGCCGCTCGTCGGCGCCGGTTCCCGCCAGCAGGGCCGCGCTCCGCTCCGGGTGGCGGAAATAGACATGGAGAGCGTGGCGGAGGTTGGCGATCCGGCCGCCGCGGCCAGGCCGGCCCCAACCCTCGGCCCTTCCGGATGCCAACCGGTGCGCCAGAACGGCGAACGTCTTATCGAACGTGCTTACATCTCCCTTTACCTTGCCGACGTCATGCAGGAGAGCGCACCGCGTCAGCAGCCCGGCATCGACGCCCTCCCGCCCGGCGGCGATGCGGCGGGCGGTGCGGGCGACCTGCAAGGCGTGGTACTGGTCGGGCAGATTCATCGCGTAGAACAGGGCCCGCTCGGCGGGCGTGAGCCAAGCGTCGACGAAATCCCGGTCGGCGGCCGTCACCTTGGCGGTCAGCGCGGCGAAAACCTGTTTAACCCGGCGCCACATTGCCGTCGCAGTACACCAGCCGGGAATAGCCTTTGGCCGCCTGCGCCGCTTCCGCCTCCGAACGCGGGCAAGCCTCCAGGGCCAGCTCCACCGTCCGTCCCTCGCGGCGCAACCGGTCGGCTGCGGCGATGGCGGCGGCCAGCGCCCCTTCCGCCCAGGCCACGTACGCGTCGCGGACGGCTTCCGGCGGCGTGATCCCCTGCCGTTCAAGCGCCAGGAGGATTCTCTCGATCCCCATGGCGAAGCCGGTGGCGGGACAGTCGACGCCGAAGGCGGCCACCATATTGTCGTAGCGCCCGCCGCCGCACAGCGGGAAGCCGAGGCCGGGCGTATAGCCCTCGAACACCATGCCGGTGTAATAATCCAAATCGCGGATCAGGCCGAGATCGAACGTGACATAGCGCTCAACGCCGTAGCCGGCGAGGAGGCGGCGGATGTCGGCCAGATTGTCGAGGGCGGCGCGGCTGAGATCGTTGCCCACCAGCCGGTATGCCTCGCTAACGACCTTGTCGTCGCCGTGCAGCAGCGGTATCTCCCGGATGAGCCGCTGGGCGGCGGAACTCAGCGAACTGCCGGCCAGAATCTCGCCCAGGCCGACGAGATCGCGGCTGACCATGCATTGTTTGACCCTGTGCTGCTCGCCTGCCGTCAGACCGCTTTCCGCCATCACCCCGTTGAGGAACTGGATCTGGCCGAGACCGACCTGAAAATTCGTCAACCCGGCTTCCCGTAGCGAGGTCACCGCCAGGGCCACCACCTCGGCGTCGGCCGCCGGCCCGCCCGCTCCCAGCAGTTCCACCCCGGCCTGGTAGAATTCGCACTGCCGCCCGGCTTGAGCCTGCTCCTGGCGGAAAACGTTGGTCAGGTAGAAAAGCCGCAGCGGCGGGACGCTCTCGCGGAAACGGGTCGCCGCCACCCTGGCGATCGGCGTGGTCATATCCGGCCGCAAGGCGAGGATGGCGTTGTTCTTGTCGAAGAACTTGAACAGGCTTTGGACAAGATCGCCGCTGCCGCCGACGGTCAGCGTCTCCAGATACTCGAAGGTCGGCGTTACGACCTCGTCGTACCCCCAGCGGGCGAACAGGCCGGCGAGGGCGTTCTCGGCCGCCCGCTTGCGCCTGGCGTCGCGGGGGAGAAAATCCTTCGTCCCGTATGGAATCTGCGGTAAGAACTGGCTTTTGCTCATTTTGACTCCTCTCCGTCCAAGCGGGCCAGAATCGTTTTGTAACCATCAGCGCCATAATAAAGGCAGCGCTTGACCCGGCTGATCGTGGCCGTGCTCGCCCCCGTCCTGGCGACGATATCGTCGTAGGTGCGTCCGTGCTTGAGCATCCGGGCCACCTCGAGGCGCTGGGCCATCGCCTTCAGTTCGCCGATCGTGCAGATATCCTCGAAAAACTGGTAGCACTCCTCCTCATTCCTAAGAAGAAGCACCCCGGCGAAAAGCTGATCGTTGAGAGAATCTTTCAGCCTCGGATTCACAGGCATAAAAAACAACTCCTTTACCCATCGCTTCCGTTTCCTAACTTATTCGGCCTTTCCCCGCCCCGTTCCTGCTTCACTTCTTTTAGTCTTTAATTTGTGAAAACGTTTATACATTGCCTTGCAAAAAAAGCCGGCCGCGGTATAAACTGTCATTAGCGGCACCCGCAGCCGCGTTTCAGTACGCCACGGAGGACCTCCATGAAAAAAAACCGTCTGTCGATAATCGTCTTCGTCGCCGTCGCCGGCCTGCTCGCCGGTATTTTCGGCCCCGCCGTCCATACGAACGGCAAAAAGCTCAAAGTAGCCACGACGTCCGGCCCCCACGCCGAGATCCTGTATGCGGCCTCGGAAATGGCGGCCAAGGACGGGCTGGAGATCGAAATACTCGAGTACGACGACAACCTCAAGCCAAACGCCCTCCTCCTCGCGGGCGACGTCGGCGTCAACAGCTTCCAGTCGCTGCCCTACTTCGAAAGCATCGTCGCCGACCGCCGGCTGCCGCTGGTGGCAGTGGCCAAGACAGTCGTCTTCCCCGTGGCGCTGTACTCGAAAAAAATCGCCCGCGCGGCCGACCTGCCGCACGGGGCGACGGTCGCCATCCCCAACGACCCCATCGGCGGCGGGCGGGCCCTGCTGCTGCTGGCGAAAACTGGCCTGATAACCCTGCGGGAAGGCGCCGGGCTGCAGGCGGCCACAAACGACATCGTCGCCAATCCCCGCAAAATCCGTATCGTCGAGGTGGACGCCGCCGATATCGCCCGGCGCCTGGCCGAATTCGATCTCGCGGCCCTCGGCAGCACCTACGCCGTCGCCGGCGGCCTCGTGCCGGCCCGCGACGCCCTCGCCAGCGAAGGGGCCGATTCGCCCTTCCCCCATATCATCGCCGTCCACGCCAAAGACAAGGATAACCCCGCGGTGAAGACGCTCATCGCCGCTTACCGCTCCGACCACGTCAAGGACTACATCGGCCGGCGCTTTCAAGGCGCGGTCGTCACGACCTGGTAACGCCGCAGGGTGTCCCGATATGTATACACGGCGCCCCCTTGAAAATCCCCTTGAAATGTCTTATAATAAAGACAAAGGGACGAGCAGAAAAGACAAGACGACAACCGGAAAATGGGGTGATTCCATTGAATGGTTCTGTCGAAGCCGCGGCGCAGCTCCATGGTCATCCCGAAGAGGATGAAACAATGGATCTGACCTGGGACCCACAATTCAATATCGGAAACTGAACGACACGTTTGCGTTTGCCGGCAAACGGTTAGCGGTACAATTATAATTGTACGAAGACGGGGGAGCGCCTTGAGCGCTCCCCCGTATATTTCTTATGCCCGTTCGGCAGTCCCCGGGGCTCGCGGAGCGCCCTGCGGCGGCGCGGCCACCTTGAACCAGGCCGCGTACATCGTCGGCAGCACAAGCAAGGTCAGCACCGTCGCCCCGAACAGCCCGCCGGCGATCGCCACCGCCATCGGCCCCCAGAAGGCGCTGGGCAGCAACGGCACCATCCCCAGGATGGCGGCCGCGGCTGTCAGCATGATCGGCCGGAACCGCAGCACGGCCGAGTCGACGATCGCTTCCCACGGCGACTCCCCGGCCCTGATATGCTGCTCGATCTGGTCGATGAGGATGACCGAGTTGCGGATAATCATCCCGCCCAGCGCCAGGATGCCGAGTTCGGCCACGAAGCCGATCGGGCGCTGGGTCAGCAGCATCGCGACACTGACGCCGATGATGCCCAGCGGCGCGGTCAGCAGCGTCAGCGCCATCAGCGCCATCCTCTGCAGTTGGAGCATCAGCAGGGTGACGATGACGATGATCATCGCCGGTACTGGCTGGAGCAGAAAATCGATCGAAATCTTGCTCCTCTCCAAAGAGCCGGCGATATCGACGCTATACCCCGGCGGCAGACTCTCCCGCAGCGCCGCCAAGCTGTCGTACACCCGCCGGCTGGCGTCGTTGCCGGTGATCCCCGGCGCCACATCGGCCTGGACGGTGATCGTCGGCTTCAGGTCCCGGCGCCAGATCAGCCCCTCCTCGGCCTCATAGCTCAGCTTGGCGACCTGCTCCAGAGCGACGAACTTCCCGCCGCCGATATGGACGGGGAGGCTCCCGACCGCCGACAGATCCTTCCTGTCCCGGTCTTCGAGCCGGAGCACGACGGCGACCGTCCTATCCCGCTCGCGGAATTCGGTGATCGACGACCCCGACAACTGCATCTGCAGGCTGGAAGCCAGGCTTTGGCTGTCGACCCCCAGCAGCCGCGCCTTGTCCTGGTCGACCGCCAGCCGCACGATCTTGTTCTTCTCGTTCCAATCCATATTGACGTTCAGCAGGCTCGGGTTGCCGGCCATCGCGTCGGCAACCTTGCCGGCGATCGCCCGGACCTTGTCGTGGTCGTAGCCGCTGACCCGCAGCATCACCGGATACGGCGACGGGGGGCCGGTCTGGATGAGCTTCACATGGCCGCGCACGTTGGGAAAATGATCGGCGAGCAAATCGTCGATCTTCTTCTGCAGGCTCGCCCGGGCCGGCAAATCTTTCGCCACGACCACGAACTGGGCGTAGTTCGGGCTTGGCAGGACGGGATCGGTCGTAAGCACGAAGCGGGGCGCCCCCTGGCCGACGTAATAACTGTAGCTCTCAATATCGCCGTCGCCGGCGAGCAATTCCGCCAGCCGCTTAGCTTCCGCCTCAGTCGCCCGCAGCGACGCCCCCTCGGGCAAAATCATTTCCACGATAATCTCCGGCCGCACCGACGGCGGGAAGAACTCCTGTTTCACGAACTTCAGCAGAAAAAGAGCCCCCACGAACGCCGCGGCCGTTATGCCGAGCACCAGCCGGCGGTTGTGCAGGCACCAGGTCAGCACCCGTCGGAAAAGCCGGTAGAACTTCGAATCATATATATCGCGTTCCTCACCAGCCGTCGCCTTCGGCTTGATCAGCTTATAGCCCAGCAAAGGGGTTACGATGACCGAAACAAACCACGACAAGAGCAAAGCGATGGAAATCACCGTAAAAAGGCTGCTGGTGAACTCGGCCGCATTCCCCTTGGCGAAGCCGATCGGGATAAACCCTGCGCAAGTTATCAGCGTCCCCGTCAGCATGGGAAAAGCGGTCGCCTTGTAAGCGTAACAAGCGGCCTCGAACCGTTCCCACCCCTGCTCCAGTTTGACCGACATCATCTCGATGGCGATAATCGCGTCATCCACCAGGAGGCCCAGGGCGATGATAAGCGCCCCCAGAGAAACCTTGTGCAGGTCGATGCCCGTCATCTTCATCGCCGCGAAAACGCCGGCGATAACCAGCGGGATGCACAGCGCCACAACCACCCCGGAGCGCACCCCGAGGCTGAGGAAACTGACGACGAGCACGATGATGATCGCTTCCCGCAGCGATTGCACGAATTCGCCGATCGAATCCTCGACGACCTTGGGTTGATTGGCCACCTGGCTGATCTCCAGCCCCAGCGGCAGATCCTTCCTGATTTGCGCCAGCGTCTTGTCCAGGTCCTCTCCCAGCGCGAGGATGTTGCCGCCCTTATCCATCGACAGCGCGATGCCGATCGCCGGCTGGCCGTTGAAATACATCCTCGGCTCGGCGGGCTCCGCATAGCCGCGCTCCACCCTGGCGATATCGCCCAGCCGGAACGTGCGGCCGGCCCGGATGGGCAGGTTGCGGATGCTTTCCAGATCCTCGAACAGGCCGGAGACGCGCAAATAAACGTTATCCGACGCCGTCTCGACCATCCCCGAGGCCGTCATGGCATTCTGCGCCCTGACGGTGCTGATGATCAGGGCGGGGTCGATGCCCAGCCTGGCCAGCTTGCTGTTCTCGATCTCGATATAGATTTTTTCCGTCTGGACGCCGATCAGCTCGACCTTCTTGACGTTCTTTACGCCCAGCAGGATGCGGCGGATCTTTTCCGCCCGGTCGCGCATCTCCTCGTACGTGAACCCGTCGGCGGTCAAAGCGTAAACACAGCCGTAAACGTCGTCGAAGCGGTCGTTGAAGGCCGGGCCCACCACCCCCTGCGGGAGCGTGCCCTTGATATCGTTGATCTGGTTGCGTATTTCCAGCCACGTCGGCCGGACATCCTTCTCCGTCAGCGATTCCTTCAGCGTCACATAAATTACCGCCTGCCCCGGCCGCGAATAACTCTTGAGATAATCCAGCCCGGGCGTGTCCTGCAGCTTCTTCTCGAGCTTGTCGGTGACCTGTTCCTCCACCTCGCGGGCCGTCGCCCCCGGCCAGGCGGCGGAGACCACCATCTGGCGGATGACGAAATCCGGGTCCTCCATGCGCCCCAGCTGACGATAAGAAAAAATCCCCATCACGAAAATCAGGATGATGAAATAATACACCAGCCCCTTATGGTTGAGCGCCCATTCGGTAAGGTTGACGTTTCTCATAATCCGTCACCCGTGCGCACCTTCTGGCCCTCCCGCAGCTTATGCACCCCTGCCGTCACGATCGTCTCCCCGTCCCTCAGCCCCGCCAGCAGCTCGACCCTGCCGTCCCCGAAAGCGCCGAGCTTCACCGCCCGCAGGCTGACGGCGTCGTTCTCCACCACCCACACGGCGGGAGAATCGCCGGTCTGGTACACCGCCGCCAAGGGTATATAGGCCGTCTTTTCCTTGCCCGCAGCCGTAACCGCGACATTGGCGGTCATGCCGAGCTTCACCTCCGGCGGGCAATCGGGCAGGCTGACCCGCACCTTATAAGTGCGGGAAACCTTGTCGGCCATCGGGGCCACCTCCCGCACCTTGCCGGCCACCGTCACCCCCGGCAGCGCCCAGAAAGTCACGCTGATCCGCCCCGCCTTGCGCAACTCCTCGCCGCGGTTTTCGGGAACATCGATCTCCACCTCCCGCTCGCCGTCGCGCACCAGGGTAACGACTGCCTGCCCGGCGCTCACCACCTGGCCGACCTCGGCGTTCACAGCGGAAATAACCCCCGCCCTGTCGGCCTGCAGCACGCTGTACCCCAACTGGTTCGAACTCTGGGCATGCTGCGCCGCCGCCTGGCGCGCCGCGGCCAAAGCGGCGTCATACGCGCTCTGATACTGCTCGTACTGCGCGCGGCTTACCGCCTGCTGCTCATACAGCTGCCGGTAGCGGCGCAGATTGCTCTCCGCCAGCTTCAGCTGCGACTCGGCCGAATAAACCTGCGCCGAGCTCACCGCCACCGCCTGACTGATATCCTTGGGATCGATCTCCATCAGCGCATCGCCCGCTCTGACCGTGCTGCCGAGATCGACCGTTCGGCGGACGATCTTCCCGCCGACCTGGAAAGCGAGCTGGCTCTCGAACCTGCCCCGCACCTCGCCCGAATAGCCGACCGTTCGCCCGGCCCCGTCCATCCTCACCGCCTGGGTGCGGACAAGCGGCGCGTCCTCCTTGACCCGCTCCTTGCCCGCGCACCCCGCCAGCAAAAGGCAGACCGCGAAAACCGCCACCGCGATCCCGCCCATCATCGGCCTTCTCTGCATCACTATCGCCCTCCAAATCTGAACCCGTGCTCCATTCCCCGGCAATCCCGGCCTGCTCACGCTGCAGTCATCTCCTGGCCACCGCGTTGACGATAAAGTCGACCAGCACCTCGGCGTAATAACCCTGCTCCTCTTTCCCGGCCGAAAAACGGGTCGTGCGCATATAGCTGAACGCCTGGAACAGCTTCAGCCCCGCGTACGCCACTATCTCCTCGTCCACGTCGCGGATCTGTCCCTGGCGCTTGCCGTCGTTGATCATCCCGGCGATGATCGCGATCAGTTCGTCGTCGATCAGTCGCTGATGCTCGGACGTGAAGCAAGCGGTGAACAGCGCATAATCGTCCCGCAGCAGCCTCGTCAGGAAATTGTCCTCGTTGAAATAGCCGATCGCCGTCTTCAGCAGCTCGACGAGGCGGTCGAGCGGCTCGACCGCCTCGCCCATGCGGGCGAAAATAGTGTTCCTGGCCGCCCGGCACTCGCGCACGTACAGGCTATTGAACAAATTCTCCTTATCCCGGAAGTGTTCGTACAACGTCTTCTTGGAAATGCGGCAGTCGCGGCTGATCTCGTCCATCGTCGTCTTCTTGTAGCCGAAGCGGTCGAACCGCTCCCGCGCCTTATCGAGGATAAGAGCCTTGATATCTTCCATATTTACCACCCCAAAAAACATACCGGCGCGGCGTCATTAATCGCCACCCCTTATAAACTATTATAGTATTTAAGTTTCCAAATATCAACAGCCTTTCTCCATAGCTTTGCAGCCGGACGGCAAAACGAAGAAAACCCCTCGCAGCCGCGCGGCCGGGAAGGGCTTCCATATATTCGACCATCCGGTCAGCAGCCGGGATATAAAAGGGCCGGGTTACTTCCGGGCCAGACCGTACAGGAAAATGTCGGTCACCTCGCGGGCCGAGGCGTCGATGTCCTTGACGAACTGCTGGAAAACCAGGGTCACGATGACGCTGAACAAGGCGTACGCGGCCTGACGCACGTTGATCTCCCGCAGTTGGCCCTGCTCGACGCCTTCCTGCAACACCCTGGCCAGCATGCTGATGGTGCGGCTGAACCCTTCCCGGTACTTCTCGCGCGTCTCGGCCTTGACGTACGACAGGTCCTCGCTGCCGAAGCCGCGCATCTCGTGCATCATCACCCGCCACAAATCGGCGTTGTCCTGGTAAAAGCGCAGAAAAAGCCTCACCATCGCCTGCAGCTTCTCCAGCGTCGGCTGCTCGGAATCCAGCGCCTGCTGCAAAGCGGCCTCGAACGGCTGGCTGCGCTCGCGGACGAGGGTATAAAAAAGCTGCTCCTTGTTGTTGAAGTAATTGTACACCGTGCCTTTACCGGTGTCGGCGAGGGCGATAATCTCGTCCACCGTCGCCCGGTGGTAGCCCTTGCGGGAAAAAACCGCGTAGGCCGCCTCGAGAATCTGCTGGCGTTTGGAGCGCGAATCGTCGCCGTGCTGGTCTTCGCGAAAATAAGCCATGGCTACCTCCCTGCCGATTATAATTTAATTATAGGAGGCCCGGGAAAGCCTGTCAATGCAAATTTGACTAACCGGTCAATCATCACCAAGCCAGCCGCGCGATGATCGCCGCCGCCATCCCGACAGCCACGGCCAGCTTGAACAGCGTACCGACGAGCAGCCCGGCGGCCGCCCCCCGCGCCACCCGGGCCGCCTTCTCCCGATCCCCCGTCTTGCTGTACTCAGCGGCATAGCTCAGGCCGAACGCCCCCGCCACCGCCCCGGCAACCGTGCCCAGCACCGGCAGCACTACCGAGCCGGCGACCGCCCCGGCGACGCCGCCCACCAGCGCGGCCGCCACCGCCCGCCCCGAGGCGTTCCGGCGTTTCGCCCCCAGCATGCCGGCGACGAACTCCACCGCCTCGCCGAGAACGAACAACCCGCCGAGCGCGAGCAAAAACCCGCGGTCGAACTGGACGAACCCTTCGTAAAAGCCGTAGCCGACGGCGGCCAGCAGGATGACGAAATTGCCGGGCAGCGCGAACAGCGTCAGCCCCACCGCCAGCAGCAAAAAAACAATCAATATCACATTGGCGACGACCAGCGAAATCTCCATATAATTACCTTCCGTATTTCCTTAATTGAATTGCCTCCCCTGTATTACTTCTTCAGCCTGTCGATCACCCTGCGGGCGATATCCCGGCGGCAGTGCGCCCCCGCGAAGCTGATTTTATCAACGGCGGCGTACGCCTTTTCGATCGCCCGCAGCACATCCTTGTCCATTGCCGTCACGCCCAGCACCCGGCCGCCGTTGGTGACGACGGAGTCGCCCTTTAAGGCCGTGCCGGCATGAAAGACCACCGCCCCCGCCGCCGCGGCCGCGTCGAGGCCGCTGATGGCGTCCCCCTTGCCGTATTCCCCGGGATAACCGCCGGCAGCCATGACCACGCACACCGCCGCCTCGTCCCGCCAGGACACCGTCGCCTTGTCCAGCGCGCCGTCGATGCACGCCTCCATCACCGTCGTCAGGTCGCTGTCCAGCAGCGGCAGCACCACCTGGGTCTCGGGGTCGCCGAACCGGGCGTTGAACTCCACCACCTTCGGCCCGGCGTCGGTAATCATCAGACCGGCGTACAGGCAGCCGCAGTACGGGCAGCCCTCGGCACGCATCGCGTCCACCGCCGGCTGGAGAATCTCCGTCATAACCCGCTCCAGCACCGCCGGCGTCACCACCGGCGCCGGCGCATACGCGCCCATGCCGCCGGTGTTCGGTCCCCGGTCGCCGTCAAACACCCGCTTGTGGTCCTGGGCCGACACCATCGGCACCACCGTCCGGCCGTCGGTGAACGCCAGCAGCGAAGCCTCTTCGCCCTGCATGAACTCCTCGACCACCACCCGCGCCCCGGCCGTCCCGAATACGGCGTCCGTCATTATCATATCCACCGCCGCCAGCGCCTCGGCCTCCGTCATCGCCACCACCACGCCCTTGCCGGCCGCCAGGCCGTCCGCCTTGACGACGATCGGCGCCCCCTGCTCCTTGATATAGGCCTTGGCGTCATCGGCGTCGGTGAAAACGCCGTAGCCGGCGGTCGGGATGCCGTACCTCTTCATCAGGTCCTTCGCGAACGCCTTCGAGCCCTCGATGCGGGCCGCCGCTTGGCTGGGGCCGAAAATCTTCAGCCCGTGGGCGGCGAAAACGTCCACCACCCCGTTGGCCAGCGGCGCCTCCGGCCCCACCACCGTCAGGTCGATCTTGTTCTCCCACGCGAAGGTGACCAGGGCGGTGTTGTCCTTCACGTCGATGTCGATGCATTCGGCCAGCGCACCGATGCCCGGGTTGCCGGGCGCGCAGTAAATCTTCTCCACCCGCGGGCTGGCCGCCAGTTTCCACACCAGGGCGTGCTCCCGCCCGCCGCCGCCGATCACCAATACACGCATCAAATAATCACCTCATCAAATATTCAAAGGCTACGTTAAATGCCTTAGGCCATTTAGAAAGCCCCAGATGCTAGGCGGCTCTGCCGGGCGTGCCGCGACGCGTACTCGGAACGTACGCTAGCAAGCGCCCGGCAGAACAACAACGCAGATGGGG
>JALHDI010000166.1 GCA_022839045.1 Sporomusaceae bacterium | reverse complement strand
CAGGAGCAGTCTTATTATGGCCATGACTTTGAGGCTTAATGTGAAGGTGCCGCCGGCGGCCGCGGCGAGCGGGGTGTCGGGGTTGGGGATGAAGGGGCCGACGCCGATCATGTCGGCGTCAATTTCTTTGAAGAAGAGGATGTCGTCGGCGAGGGATGCGAGGGCTTGGCCGGGCAGGCCGATGAGGCAGCCGGTGCCGACTTCGTAGCCGAGGGCTTTGAGGTCCCGGAGGCAGCGGAGGCGGTTGGCGAAGCTCATGCCGGGGTCGAGGCCCTCGTAGAGGCGGCGGTCGGTGGTTTCGATGCGCAGGAGGTAGCGGTCGGCGCCGGCCTGTCTGTAGGCTTTGTATTCTTCGCAGGTTTTTTCGCCGATGCTGAGGGTGATGGCAACGCCGAGTTTTTTGATTTCGTCGATGATGCGGCGGAGGATGTCGACGGTGTAGTAGGGGTCTTCGCCCGACTGGAGGACGACGGTGCGGTAGCCGTATTCTTTGGCCTTGCGGGCGAGGTCGATGACGGCGTCGGGCTCGAGGCGGTAGCGGACGACGTTTTTGTTGTCGCGGCGGAGGCCGCAGTAGTGGCAGTTCTGGCGGCAGGTGTTCGAGAATTCGATGAGGCCGCGCAGGTGGACTTCGTCGCCGACGTAGCGGCGGCGGACCCGGTCGGCGGCGGCGAAGAGGTCCTGGGTGTGGGCTTCGTCGGCGAGGAGGGCGACTATTTCCTGTTTGGCGAGCGTGTGGGTGGTTTCGGCTTTGGCGATGAGGGCGGGGATGTCCATGGCAGCGCCTCCTCCGGCGGTTGTTTGTTATTATTATACAATAATTCCTATCGGAATGCTATGGATTTTTGGTAGACGGGTATTATAGTTTATTTTGTGCGGGAAAGCGGCTTGTCATTATTTGCGGCGCGGAGAGCGCGGGCGTGCGCTAAGAAGGCCTGTTGCCAAGGATGACGCAGGCGGCGGAGAACGCAAGCGTACTGCCCCGTTGTGGAGGCCGTTACCGCGCCGTTAACGTTCTCCGCCAGCCGAACAACGTAATTACTGTTGGTAAGACAGGACGCGCTCAAGCGTCCGCTGCCAGACTTTTTCTATTGCCGCGAAGTTCATGTTGGGGACGTAGTAGGTTTCGAGTTCGTCGTGGAGGGCTTTGGCGCGTTTAATGCACGCGACGCTTTTGACGAACAGTTCCCAGAAGAGGTCCTGGGCGTAGGTGACGGCTTCGGCGCGGGTGGCGACGATGTCGCCCCGGCGGCATTCGCCCATGTCGATGGTGAGCTCTGGCTGGCGGGCGGCGTGGTAGGGGTGCGGCAGGAAGGAGGTGGTGACGGCGACGCCCAGGGCGGGGATGACGGCGTGCTCGGGTTTTTCGGGGTCGAGGGGGCAGTAGAAGGCTTCGACGTCGAGGCCTTTGGCGAGGGCGGCGTCGATGACTTTGCGGACGAGGGTGCTTTTGCCGCAGCCGGGGTCGCCGGTGATGACGAAGCAGCGGCCGGCGGGCCAGACGGAGGAGTCGAGGTAGTTTACCATGCCGTCGGGGGTGATGGCGGAGGCGAACAGTTTGCGGAGATGGCCGGCGTCGACGGTGTCGCGGCTGCCGAAGACGGCGCCGAGGAGTTCGCGGCCCCGCTGGTTGGCGGCGGCGTGGTCGAGGGCTTCGGCGTTGGCGGCCTCCCAGTCGTCGTAGAGGGCTTTGGCGGCGCGGAGGAGACGGTAGGCACGCTGGAAGCTCTTGCCGATTTCGGCGGTGCAGGCGATTATCTGCCGTTTGTTGGCGACCATGCCGCGTTCGTCCCAGAAGTCGCCGAGGTGGATGATTTCGTCGACGCAGCCGGGGTGCCGGGGGTCGACGACGTGGGGGGCGGTGCCGTCGATGAAGGCGACTCCCAGGGCGGGGATGACGACGCCGTCAAGGGAGCCGTTGTCGCTGGAGCAGTGGTGGTGCTCGAGGTCGTAGCCGCGGGCGAGCATCGCCTCCCCCAGCCGGCGCATGAAGGTGGATTTGCCGGTGCCGGGCCCGCCTTTCATGATGAAGATGCGGTTGGCGGCGGCCGGGATTATGTAGTTGTAGTAGGAGAAGAAGCCTTGGGGCGTGTTGCCGCCCGGAAACAGGTGACGAATCTTTCCCTCTCTCATGAAATCAAGCTTTCCCCTTTCGCGGTCGCCCGTCGCGCAGGCGTCCTCTAATGTACCAATATGATATTCGGCGGCGGCGAAAGTGCCACTTGGGCAAACATCATATGCCAGGCGACGGAAGTCCATAATCTCCGCCGGGGAGGAAATACTAAAGCAAAAAAGTCTGAAGAGCGGAAGGCGGGTTATGCCGTGTCCGCCGATTGGAGGCTGCGTATGGAATCGATCCTCGGTTATCTTGCCGTTTTCTTTGCCAGGGTCGCCGACATGACGCTGGCCACCGTCCGCACGCTGATGGTGATGCGGGGCCGGAAGTTCATGGCCGCGGCCATCGGCTTCGTCGAGGTGATAATTTATGTCGTCGCCCTGAAATTCGTTCTGGAAACGCTCAACGATATCCCCAGCCTGATTTTCTACGCGCTCGGGTTCGCGGCCGGCAACGCCGCCGGCCTGTGGGCGGAGGAGCGGCTGGCGCTGGGGTATTACGTGATGCAGGTGATCACGGCCCGCGACGCGGTGGCGTTCGCCGCCCTGCTGCGCAAGCAGGGCTTCGGGGTGACGCTCTTCCCGTGCCAGGGCCGCGAGGGCTGCTACGATCTGCTGAGCGTGGTTTTCGAGCGCAAGCGCCTCGACGAGCTGGAGGACGCGGTGCACGACTGGGACCCGAAGGCGTTCGTGACGGTGACGGATACGCGCGCCATCCGCGGCGGCCACTTTTACCGCAATAAGTAGAAAAACCGCTTGCGATAGCAAGTGGTTTTTTCTTCAGGGAGTCTCTTTTTTATGCGGCCGAGCGAGGCCGCGTAGAAGTGCCCAGATGCAAGGCGCACCGGAAGACCGCGCCGCGTACACGAACGTACGCTGAGGATGGCAGCCGGGCAGAGCGCCGCAGATGGGCGCTTATCCGCGGTCGAGGGTTACCAGCGACGGCTGGAGCCGCCTCCTCCCCCCGACCCGCCGCCAAAGCCCCCTCCTCCCCCGCCGCCGCGGCGCATGAGGAGGGACAGGATGAGCCAGGTAAACTGGCCGCCGAAGAAGACCCAGTCGAGGATGAAGAGGCCGATGGCGCCGGCGAGGAGGAGGATCTTGCCCCACCAGGGCAGGTCGTCCCACCAGGGGGCGTCGCCGGCCCGCTGGGGCCGGGAGACGGTTTTTTTCTTGTCGCCGTCGATGGTTACGCCGTATTCCCGGGCGGCTTCCTGGACGACGGCGAGGTAGCCGTTGTAGATGCCCCGGTCGTAGTCGCCGCGCTGGAAGTAGGGGAGCATGTATTCGTCCTGGATGCGGCCGGTTTTGGCGTCGGGCAGCCGCCCTTCGAGGCCGTAGCCGACTTCGATGCGCGAGGCGCGGGCGTCGACGGCGACGAGGATGACGACGCCGTTGTTTTTGGTTTTGTCGCCGACGCCCCACTGCCTGAGGATGGCGAGGGCGTAGTCGGCGGGGGGCGCGCCGCCGGTGGTTTTGACGACGACGGCGACGACGTGGGCCGTGGTTTTGCCTTTGAGCTGGGAGCCGAGGAAGTTTATCCTCGTTTTGGCGTCTTCGCTGAGGACGCCGGCGTAGTCGCGGACGAAGAGGCTGCCTGAGGTGGGCGCGGGCGGGATGGCAGGCTGGGCCCAGGCCGCTGCGCCGGTAAGCAGGAATGCCGCCAGCAACAGGCAGGCCAGCCATTTTTTCATCATTTTATCCCTCGCTTTTGGCCGGGGTTAGAATTTGACCTGGGGTACCTGTTTGGCGCCTTCCTCGGCCCGGAAGTATTCTTTGGGGC
>JALHDI010000165.1 GCA_022839045.1 Sporomusaceae bacterium | reverse complement strand
GGAAGATTACTTATACATTCACCACAAAATTATACACGATAACGACAAGCACTGTCAATATTAGCCCGGAGGCCAACTCATGAACCGCCCGCCGAGAATGTGCCAGTGAATGTGATAAACCGTCTGGCCGCCGTTATCCTTGGTGTTGACCACTGTGCGGAAGCCTTCTTCCGCCAGGCCGAGCTGGGCGGCGACCTTGGGGATGACGGTCATGATGTACCCCAGGAGGGGGATATCGTCGGCGCAGGTCTCGCAGAGATGGGGGATGTGGCGCTTGGGCACCACGAGAACATGGACGGGAGCCGCCGGCTTGATGTCGGGGAAGGCGACGACATGCTCATCCTCATAAATTATCTTCACGGGAATCTCTTTGGCCGCGATCTTGCAGAAAATACAGTCTTGCTGCTGCATCAGTGTCCTTCCTCTCCACCGCGCTTCACCGCTTAGTAGTATACGCGTTTTTAAGAAAATATTCTGCCTTTTTCTATGATATCCTGCCGCGCACGGAGGGACAGGGAAAAATTAGCCGACGATCTCGCCCCACAGGCCGTCCTTGTAAAGGCCGCGCAGCCTGACGGGACGGATCTCGCGCGCCAGGCTCCGGTCGCCGTCGGCGTAGACGCGCATATAGTTGCCGGTCAAACCCTCGATTCCCCCGTCGGCCGCCGGCTCGAACAGCACCTTCAGCTCGCAGCCGAGGAAGCGTTCGTGGAAAGCGGCCGCCTGCCGGTCGGCGAGCGCCTGCAGCGCGGCTGCCCGGCGCTTCTTCTCCGCCTCGCTCACCTGGTCCGGGAAGCTGGCCGCCGGCGTCCCCTTGCGGCGCGAATAGGGGAAGACGTGGATGCGGGCGAAGTCCATGCCGGCCGCGAAAACGAGGGTATTGGCGAACTGCCCGTCCGTCTCGCCGGGGAAGCCGACGATGATATCGGTGGTGATGGCGATATCCGGCACCCGGTCCTGGATGTCGCGGACGAGGTCGCGGTATTCGGCGGTCGTGTAGTGGCGGTTCATCGCCGCCAGGACGCCGTCGTCGCCCGCCTGGAGGGGCAGATGCAGATGGGGGCAGAACCGCTCGTCCTCCCGCATCACGGCGATGAGCGCATCCGACACCTCGATCGACTCCAGCGACCCCAGGCGGAGGCGCACCACCCCCGGCACGGCCAGCACCGCCCTCACCGCGTCGGTGAGGATGGCCGCGCCGCCCGTCTCCTGGCCGTAAGCGCCCAGGTGGATGCCCGTCAGGACGATTTCCCGGAAGCCGGCGGCGACGAACTTCGCCGCTTCCCGCTCGATGCTGGCGAGCGGGCGGGAACGCAGCGGGCCGCGGGCGTAAGGGATGATGCAGTACGTGCAGAAATTGGCGCAGCCCTCCTGAATCTTCAGGAAGGCGCGGGTGCGGCCGGGGGCGGCGAACAGCGGGATATCCTCGAAAACATCCGCGGCCATGATATCGCCGACCGCTTTGACCTGCCGGTGGCTCGCAGCCGCTTCCTCCACCAGCTCGACGATCCGCTGGCGGTCCTGGGTGCCGACGATGACGTCGACGCCCTCGATGGCCTCCACCTCGCCGGGCGACACCTGGGCGTAGCAGCCGGTCACCACCACGGTAGCGCCGGGACCGGTGCGGGCGGCGCGGCGGATAAGCTGGCGCGACTTGCGCTCGCCCAGGTGGGTGACCGAACAGGTGTTGACGACATAAACGTCGGCAGGCTGGTCGAAAGCCACGACCTCATAGCCGCGCACCTTGAACAGCCCTTCCATCGTTTCGGTCTCGAATTGATTCACTTTGCAGCCCAGAGTAGTAAAAGCAACTTTCGGCACACTGCCTCCATCGGGGGCGGCCATTGATAAGCCCCCATCTGCGTTGTACCCGCAAGGGGTAGGCCGCCGGTTTAAGCGCTGAAACGCTAAAGCCAGCGCTCTTAGCCCTGCGGACGCTTGCTAGCGTAGGTTCCGAGTCCCCAGATCGCCCTTTTCGTACATAATGATAGCTAAAGCCGCCAAGGACGCCGTCTCGGTACGCAGGATGCGCGGGCCGAGGGTGGCGACGCGTGCGCCGCGCGCCCGGCACAGTTCGACCTCGGCCGGGCTGAAGCCGCCCTCCGGGCCGATCAGCAGCAGGTACGACGACGCCCCGCCGCCGGCCAGTATCTCCCGCAACGGCACGCCGCCCTGCCCCTCGTACAGCATTATTATCGCCGTATCCGCCCCGGCCTCGGCCAGTGCCTCGGCCAGCGGCCGCACGGCGGCGACGGCGGGCACGGCGTCCCGGCCGCACTGCTTGGCGGCCTCGGCGGCGATCTTCCGCCACCTCTCCCGGCGGCTGCCCTGCTTGGCCGCGTCGTAGCGCACCGTGCAGTTCTCGCACGCCAGCGGCCAGATTGCCGTCGCGCCGAGCTCCACCGCCTTTTGGACGATATACTCGAGCTTGTCTCCTTTCGGCAAGCCCTGGGCCAGCGTAACAGCCACCGGCGGCTCGTGATCGGCCGCCAGCCGCTCCCGCACCGCGGCATGGACCGCGGTCGCCGCCACGGCGGTGATGACCGCCCGGGCGGCGCGGCCGGCCCCGTCTACGACGACGATCTCCGCTCCCGGACCCAGGCGCAGCACCCTGCCGATATGGCGGGCGTCCGGCCCGGTGATCGTCACCGCGTCCGCCAACTCGCCGGCGATGAAAAAGCGGCGCACCTCACCCGACCCCCTTGCGGGCCAGGATGGTCGCCCAGCCGCCTTCCTCCAGCACCTTCTCGACCTCCAGGCCGGCGGTGAGGATGGCGTCGGTCACGTCGCCCAGCCGGTCGGCGATGACGCCGCCGGCCAGGAAGAGGCCGCCGCCTTTGAGCCGCTCCGGCACCGAGGGCGCCATGCGGATGATGACGTCGGCGATGATGTTGGCGATGATGAGGTCGGCCTGGCCGGACAGGCCGGTCAGCAGGTCGCCCTCGGCCACCGTCACCGTTGCGGCCGTGCCGTTCGCGGCCACATTCTCGCCGGCGATCCTGACCGCCAGCGGGTCATTGTCCACCGCCCGCACCGCGGCCGCCCCCAGCTTGGCGGCGGCCACCGCCAGGATGCCGGAGCCGGTGCCCACATCGAAGACGGTATCGCCCGGCCGCAGCGCCTCCTCCAGCATCGCCAGGCACATCGCCGTCGTGTGATGGGTGCCGGTGCCGAACGCCATCCCGGGGTCAAGCTCGACGACGACGTCGTCCGCAGCGGCGGGATACTCCTGCCAGGACGGTTTGACCACCAGGCGCTCGCCCACCCTGATGGGGTGGTAATACGTCTTCCAGGCGTTGGCCCAGTCCTCCTCGCGCACCTCGCGCAGGCGGATGAGGCCGCGCCCCTTGTCGATATCGTGCCTTGCCAGCTCGTCGACCCGCCGCTCGAACAGGCGCAGCTTGTCGTCCAGCTGGTCGTCCACCGGCAGGTACGCCTTGACGGTCACGACGCTGTCGTCCTCCGCCTCCGGGATGCCGCAGTAATCCCAGGTACCCGAGCGCTTATAGGAATTGACGAGCTCCGGGTCTTCGATGACCACGCCGCTGGCGCCCAGCCCGTGAAAAATATCGGCCACCGCTTCGGTGGCCTCATGGGTGGTCTGGATGCTGATCTCGGCCCACTTCATGCACGCCTCGCCCCTCTCGATAAAGTTACACCCCGAACGCGTCCTTCACCTTTTTGAAGAACCCCTTCTCCTCCGGGTTCACATCTTCGCCGCCGAGGCGGGCGAACTCGGTAAGGAGCTCGCGCTGGCGGTCAGTGATCTTCCTGGGGGTGACCACCTTGACGCGGATATGCTGGTCGCCGCGGCCGTGGCCTCTGAGGTGGGGGATGCCTTTATCCTTCAGCCGGAGGGTGGTGCCCGACTGGGTCCCCTCCGGGATGCGCACTTTCACCTGTCCGT
>JALHDI010000164.1 GCA_022839045.1 Sporomusaceae bacterium | reverse complement strand
ACATGCTCGCGTGGCAGCGCGACAACGCCGTCATGGTCCAGGCCGTGCCCAAGATGAAGCCCGAAGACCTCCAGGGCAAATTCGTCATCGGCGAACTCTACCGTACCGTTGCGCCCGAGTACACCGCCGAATACGACAAACTCATCGCCCGGGTTTCCAAGAAGGGGGGCAAATAAAGTGATAACGTACATTAGCCTGACCGGAACCGGCGGGCAAGGCATCATCCTCGCCGAAGCGGCCATCCTCGAAGGCAAGCAGGCCATCCAGACCCAGTCCTACGGGCCGGAAGCCCGCGGCGGGGCCAGCAAGGCCGAAGTCATAATATCCGACGAGGCCATCGACTACCCCAAAATCGTCACCGCCGACATCCTCCTCGCCATGAGCCAGGAAGCCTGCACCAAATACGCCGGCATCCTCAAAAAAGGCGGCAAACTGATCGTCGACGCCACCAACGTCGACACCATCCCCCCGGTCGAGGCCGACATCCTGTCCGCCGACATCACCAGGGCCGCCCGCGAGCAGCTTAAAAAAGACATGTTCGCCAACATCGTCGCCCTCGGCGTCCTCGCCGCCAGCACCGGCATCGTCAGCCGCAAATCGGTTGTCGAAGCCGTCCTCGCCCGTGTGCCCAAAGGCACCGAAGAGGTTAACACCAAAGCCCTCGAAATCGGCTTCGCCCTGGGCGAAAAATAGAGAGAATTGATATGGCGACGAAAGCCTCCCTTAATCGGGAGGCTTTCGTCTTTGCGGGCTACCTTTTTGGAGGCCGCCCATAAGCGCCCATCTGCGTTGCACCCGCAAGGGGTAGGCCGCCCCTCTAACCGCTAAAGCGCTAAGAGGGGCGCACTTGGTCCTCGGCTGCCATCCTCAGCGTACGTCCCGTGTACGCTTCCGGTTTCAGCCTCCGGTCCGCCTAGCATCTGGGCGCTTCTGAACGGCCTATGAGAATAGGAGGGACGATAGGGGAGAGGGGATTATGAGCCGCACCGTCTACGACATAGAGGGGTGATCCACATACTATTTCTTTTCGACTGGTATACAAAAGATTTGTATTGCCCGTATATTTTTTCTTTCTCGCAAGGGTTTTTATGGTAAAGGGCGAATATGTAGTAGGCCCCAGAGGCACTTATCACGAAAGGAGATGAAGCAAAAAATGGCAGACGATATTTTGGCAGAGAACGAGGCCAGCGTCAAGAAGCTGAGCTGGGAGGCTTTCATCAAGCAGGACGTGCTCAACTTCATGATGCAGCACAACCTGCAGGCGATCACCGTCGACGACGGCGCCGGCAAGAAAGGCGTCATCAAGCGCAACACCAAGGGCGAATACTCCGTCCAGATCACCTCCAACGAAATCCTGTAACAATGTCATGGCGAGCCGCAAAAACGGCCCGCCTTCCTTTTTGTCCGGAATAGGGCAGGGGAGAGGGGAGAAAATAGCACATAGGCAGGAACCGCTATATGGCGGAGAATGTGAGCCTCCGAAAAAATGATTGCGGGGAGTGATTTACCATGCCGGTCATTACCCTCGAAGCCGGGAAAATGACGACAGACCAGAAAGAGGCCCTGATCGCCGGGTTCACCAAGACCGCCAGCGCGGTCCTGAAAATCCACGAGCAGGCGTTCGTTGTCGTCCTCAAGGAAAACGACGCCGACAACATCGGCGCCGGCGGCCAGATGCTCAGCAAGGTCATCGCCGCCCGCGCCCGGGCGGACAAATAAGCGCAAAAGTGGCCTCTGCTTTCAGAGGCCACTTTTGTTGGATAATTGTCACACATCTGTCATATTTTTCTGCTACCTTTAAAGCAAAGACGCAGAACGGATAATCTTCCTGCCAACACATGACCGACCGGTCAGTCATGTGTGCGTCGTAAATGCTCCGGATGACCCTGCGCGGGCGGGCAGCGAGAAGAGGAGGGGAGAGAGATGCGGAAAACCATCGCCGTGCTTGCCGCGCTATGCCTGCTGACGGCGCCGGCAGCGGCCAAGCAGACCGAATCCGTAAGCCCGAACTACGACTTCACCAAAGTCAAGACCGTGCTGATCCTGGAGCCCACCTTCGTATACGGCGGCTTCGACCTCAGCGGCGACAACAAATTCGTCGTTTATCCCGCGTCGGCGGAAAAGATCGTCGCCATGCTGGGCGACCGCAAGAATAAGCTTCCCCACCTCCGGTACGTCACCCTCGCCTACGTCACCGCCCGCGTCAAGGCCGACCCCGCCCTCGCCGTCGACCTCCCAGACGACCCCAAGGAATTCTCCGCCCTGGTGCAGCGGGAGATGCCCAAATACGCCGACCTCGTACTCTACACCGACATCCGCGACTTCGGCTGGTTCTACGAATGGCAGGCCGCCTACGACACCGAGGAAACGCGCTACGAGCGGGTCGAGTACGGCGGTAAGACCCCCGACGGCAAGGAGTTTTCCGGCTGGATGGAGGTGCCCCGCACCGTCGTCGTCCACCATCCGGCCCACCACAACATCTTCGACAGCGCCGAAGCCCGCTTCGCCCTCCTCGACGCGCGGACCTGGCGGTACGTGTGGCAGTTCACCGACCAGCGCACCCGCGCCTCCTTCGCCTGGAACAACGACCACGACCCCACCGGTCCCGAGTCGATGATGGGCCGCATCTTCGACGCCGCGTTCGAAAAAATGCCCATGCGTACCCCGGAGAACTAAACTCCTTTAGCGCAGCAGGAAAATTCCGGCAGGTTTAAATGAAAAGCGGCGAGAATAGGAATAATATCACCATATTGCATTAATTTGCCAAGGGAGTGATATTATGTCCGTCAAAAACGACATGACCGCCGATTTCCTGCGCTCCGCCTACGGCGGAGAATCGATGGCCAGCATGCGCTACCTGATCTGGGGCGAACATGCCGCCAAACAGGGGATGCCCAACATCGCCCGCCTGTTCGCCGCCATCGCCTACGCCGAGCAGGCCCACGCCACCAACCATTTCCGCGAGCTGTGCGACCAGGCCGGCGGCGCGACGGTGACGGCCGGCGCCGTGTTCGGCCTTGGGGCGGTCGCCGACAATCTCCAGGGAGCCATCGACGGCGAACTGCACGAAGTCGAGCAGATGTACCCCGTCTACCTGCAAACCGCCCAGTTCCAGCAGGAAAAAGGCGCCGAGCGGGCTTTCCGCTACGCCCTCGAGGCGGAAAAGATCCACGCGAAAATGTTCAAGACCGCCCAGGACGCGGCTAAAGAGAACAAGGACATGGCCCTGGGCGACGTCTTCATCTGCCCGGTCTGCGGCCACACCGGCGAGGGCGAACCGCCCGACTTCTGCCCGGTCTGCGGCGTGAAGAAGAACCTGTTCAAACTGTTCCCGGCCGAAAAATAACAGCCGTTCCGAAGCAAGAGAAAAGCCGCGAAATTCTCGCGGCTTTTCTTAGTCGTTTTGCCCGCGGCCGCACCCCTTGCGCCCATAGCAGGTCGTGCAGGCGTAGCAGGTGTGGAAAATGGGGCAACTGATATCGGCCAGGACGATAAAAAGGACCAACCACAGTATCAGCAGACCGAAGGGCGACACGTCCAGGCCCGGCAGTGATCCGTTCATTCCTGCCAACCTCCCCGGCAATGGGATAATATAGGCTATGTTGTGCCGGCCGGATTTGGACCGGGGCCGCGCCCGTTTCGGCAAAGAGCGCCTCATTTCAATAGAGGCACTCTTTGTTTCCCCTAATCCTTGATCTGATCGGCGAGAATATCGGCCACATGCCTTACCTTGATATCCGGCGCCTGCTTGTCGAGGCCGCCGCCGATCTGCATCATGCAGGCCGGGCAGCCGACCGCCACCACCTGGGCGCCGCTGTCCTTGATGTTGTCGATCTTCTGCTTGAGGATGGGGGCCGACAGTTCCGCATACTTGATGCCGAAGGCGCCCGCCATGCCGCAGCACTTGTCGCAGTCCTTCATCT
>JALHDI010000037.1 GCA_022839045.1 Sporomusaceae bacterium | reverse complement strand
TCCCGTAGCACCGGTAGCGCCGGTGGCGCCAACTGCGCCTGCTTCTCCCGTAGCACCGGTAGCGCCGGTGGCGCCAACTGCGCCTGCTTCTCCCGTAGCGCCTGTAGCACCCGTAGCGCCGGCAGCGCCAGGGGCGCCAGGTGCGCCAGGTGCGCCAGGTGCGCCAGGTGCGCCGGTAGCGCCGGTGGCGCCGGTAGCGCCGGTGGCACTTGTAGGCCCTATGGGGCAGGGCTGAAAAATAGGATAACATATCGGGTGGTTATGGTGTTTAGGCTTCTTATAGTATTCTTGTTCTTCCTGGCACTCGTGCTCTTCATGACATTCGTAATATTCATCGCACTTAGGGCATTTATAATATTCATGGCAGTTTCCTTCAGTGTCGCAAGTGAAATATTTTTTCCTCACGTCGTTTTCTGCAGACATTACTATGCTCCTCCTTTTAAAACATGATTTATAATATAATACGCGACTCCAGAAACAACGTGATAGTCGTTATGTAAATTTTTTGCTATGTCGCCGGGCTTCAACATACGCCGGGTGCGTTTTGCCGGCAATTGGAACCGAACGTTTCCATATTTCCGACATATTATATTAGGGAAAATTATGTTATACCAGAGGTGATTGTTTTGGAAGAAAAACCCATAACGATTAGTCTTTGCATGATCGTAAAAAATGAAGAAAGCGTTATTGAGCGATGCTTAGGCTCCGTACGGGGGATTGCCGATGAAATAATTGTTGTCGATACAGGGTCTACGGATAATACAAAAGAGCTTGTCCGCACGTTTACCGACAAGCTTTATGAATTTACCTGGAATAATAATTTCGCCGCAGCCCGCAACTTCGCTTTCGGTATGGCGACCATGGAGTATATTCTTTGGCTGGATGCCGATGACGTTATCCTGGAGAAAGACAGGTCCCTTTTTCTTGCCTTGAAGCGGACCTTGGATCGCACGGTGGATACCGTATCGATGCAATATAATTTGGCCAGCGATGATCAAGGCAACGTAACCTCCAGCCTGCGCAGAAACAGGCTGGTGAAACGCTGCAGGCAGTTCCAGTGGGTTGGGCACGTCCACGAATTTCTCGCGGTTCACGGTCAGATAATTAACAGTGCCATCGCCATTATCCATAAGCCGCTCGCGTACGACGCCAACCGGAATATAACCATATACCGGCAACTCCTGGCGGACGGCGCGGAGTTTACCCCCCGGGATCTCTATTATTATGCTAATGAATTACGGGATCACCACCAATATGAACAAGCGATGGAATACTATCGAAAGTTTTTAGAAACCAAGCAGGGCTGGATAGAAGATAATATTGCCGCTTGCGGCAAGCTGGCCGACTGCTGCTTGGCTTTAGGCGATCAGGAAAATTATTTGCGGTATGTTACTCAGTCTTTCCAGTATGACCTCCCTCGGGCCGAATTTTGTTGTCGCCTCGGCCATCATTTCCTAAATCACAACCGGATAAAAGAGGCTATATTCTGGTACAAGACGGCAACCGAATTGGAGAGACCAGATGAGGTGTGGGGCAACGTCGACCACGCCTGCTGGACCTGGGTACCCCTCATTCAGCTTTGCGTATGCTATGACAGGTTAGGCCAGCATGAGTTGGCGTTTCATTATAACGAAATGGCTGCCGCTTTTGTGCCTGACGCTTCGATGATCAGCCAAAACCGGCAATACTTTGCCGGAATTTTAAACAATGTCACCAAAAAAGAGGCTGTAGATAAGGCTGTGGCTACGGAGCCGGTGTGACTACTATTCACATTGACGGCTTATCCCGCTACAATTAGAGGGCGACAATGGCCTTCGGCGGGTGCCTTCGCCGCCAGGCTGGGCCTGGCGTCCGCGGGTGGCGGAAACCGACGCCCAAGGTGCGCCGTTCCTGCTGGTAGGACTATTTATGCGGGAAGTTAAATTTAAACAAGAAGGATTTTCGATTCTGTGTGGAAATGTATTAGAACCATCGGAATCGTCTGATAGGCGCGGCGTTGGCAATTCACGGGCCTTGGACTTGAAAGGAGGGGTATATTTGGCCAAGCATAGCGAGATAATGAAGCAAGTTTTCGCGCATATGTGGGGACTGGTCGTTGTTGATCATTTATCCCGCATTGTTTTTATCGAAGAGAAGTATGCAAGGTCCAGGGGGGTGGACCCTGAAGCAGTCATAGGGTGTAACGTGAAGGATGTCGTGCCGACAAGTAAACTGCCTCTGGTGGTTGAAACAGGCAAACCGATATTGGGAGACGTATTTTACCACCAGGGAAAACCTTTAATATGCAACAGGATGCCGCTGGTAAAGGACGGGGTTATTATCGGCGCCATGTCCTTTCAGGTTTTCGAAGTCGCCGAAAAGCTTTTTGAATCGATAAGGGAACTGCAAAGCCAGCTTGACTATTACAAGGAAAAGGTCAAGAAATACTCCGGGGTGCGTTATTCGTTGGCCGATATCATCGGTTCCAGCAGCGCTGCGGCGGAGATTCGCGCGGCAATACTGAAGGCGGCATCTGTGAATTCTACCGTGCTAATCCAGGGGGAAACGGGTACCGGTAAGGAATTGGTGGCCCATGCGTTGCACCAGGAAAGCCGCCGAGCCCATTATCCCTTCGTCAAGTTAAATTGCGCGGCCATCCCTCAGGAACTTGTCGAATCGGAGCTGTTCGGTTATGAAGAAGGGGCTTTCACCGGGGCGCGAAAATCGGGTAAAAAGGGCAGGTTCGAACAGGCCAACAAAGGTACGCTGTTTTTGGACGAGATAAGCCAGCTGTCGCTGGCGGCCCAGGCGAAACTGCTGCGGGTGCTGCAGGAGAAGGAAATCGAGCGGGTGGGCGGCTCTGATTCCATCCCCGTCGATGTCCGGATCGTAGCGGCTACTAACGACAGTTTGGAAGATTTGGTCAAGCAGGGAGCCTTTCGTTCGGATCTATTCTTCCGGCTAAACGTTATTCCGATAAAGTTACCGCCGTTACGCGAGCGAAGAGCGGATATACCGCTATTTGTGGAAAAGTCCGCGGAAAGATACGGGGACCAGGCGGGATTGGGAACGGTGTCCGTAGCCCCGGAGGCCCTGAGACTAATAATGAAATACGAGTGGCCGGGAAATATCCGGGAGCTGGAACATGCGGTCGAAAGAGCGATCAATCAATGCAATAGCAGTCTTCTGGAAGCGAAGCACTTCGCGTGGCTGGTGCCGAAGATAGAAAGCAGGGGGCAGACGACAGCCGGACGCGGTATCCAGGAAGCGAAGGCGGCCACCGAGAAGGAAATGATCCTGAATGCCTTGCGCGCCACGCAGGGCAATAAAAAGAAAGCCGCCGAACTGCTCGATATCGCAAGACCGTTGCTGTATCAAAAAATGCGCCGCCTGGGTATAAGCTAACGAGATATAGTGTAAGTAAAAAGAAACAGTGTAAGTGTGTACTTACACTGTTTCTTTTTACTTGTTTTCCGAATATGTCGGCAACTTTTTTAATATTCTCAAAGTTTTTGTGTCATTTTTGACTTACACGTTTGGCGGTTAACAGTTACATTGGTTGTTAACTAATCATCGCTAAGGTCGGTTCGATTTTCGGTGTGGCTGAAAGTTCTTGCTGCCTTGCCGTTAGTAGCTTTGACCGAGTAAACCGGCCGTCAGACAAGGTGGGCGGAGCAAATGCGAAGTTTGCATAAACACGAGATGGCATGCTTTTTGCTCTATATAATTGCACGCAAATCAGTTGAAGCAGGTCGCCAAACCATGGCAATGACGACACTTCGCGGATAAGCAGGCACAAAAATCAAAAGACGGAGGTATCCAGATGGCGACGACCCAAAAAATCATTATCACCGCGGCGGTTACGGGGGCGACCCATACGCCGAGCCTGAGTCCCTATTTCCCGGCTACGCCGGAACAGATCATCGCTGATGCCGTAAAAGCTCATGAGGCGGGCGCGGCGGTGGTCCACATCCATGCCCGCAATCCCGAGGATTGCAAACCGACTTCCGATTTGGGGGTTATGAAACACATCGTTTCTTCGATTAAGAAGCAGTGCAATGCGGTTGTGTGCGTTACTACCGGCGGCGCGGTATGGATGTCTAAAGAAGAGCGTCTTGCTCCAGCGATTGATCTGCAGCCGGAACTGGCTTCCTGCAATGCCGGGTCGGTCAACTTCGTATTCGCCGATCTCGCATCCAAGCTCAAAAACCCAAAATTCGACTGGGAAATCCCTCATCTCAAAGGGACTTACGACCTGATTTTTTCGAATACCTTCGCCGGTATGGAGTATTACATCGAGACCATGAACAAATATGACATCAGGCCGGAGTTCGAGGTTTACGATGTGGGCATGATCAACAACATCGCTTATTTTTACAAAAAGGGAATCGTGAAAAAACCGGTCTACATGCAGTTTGTGATGGGAATACTCGGCGGGATTCCGGCTACGGTCGAGAATTTGGCCTATCTCGTCAGAACGGCCCGGGAGCAGATCGGCGATTTCGTCTGGTCGTGCGCCGCCGCCGGCAAAGCCCAGTTTCCGCTGGTGGCCGCGGCGCTGGCAATGGGCGGCAATGCCCGGGTCGGCCTGGAGGACAATGTTTATCTAAGGCCCGGGGTGCTCGCCAAGTCCAGCGCCGAGCAGGTCGTCCAGATCAAGGAGATCGCCGAGCGGCTGGGGCTGGAGATTGCCACCGCGGACGAAGCCCGGGCGATGCTTGCGCTCAAGGGTATTGACAAGGTCAATTATTAATACCTACAGGGGGATATATTATGCGCACAGCTATTTTGGGGGCAGGGGCGCTGGGCATCATCATCGGCGCGCTTATGACCAAGAACGGCAAACAGGTTGATCTGATCGATTCGTACAAAGAGAATGTGGACGCGCTGAACGCCGACGGCGCCACGGTTACCGGCAATCTCAGTCTGCACCAGGCGGTCAAGGCGCTTACCCCGGAGCAGATGACCGGGACGTACGACCTGGTTTTTGTGCTGACGAAGCAAACGGCCAATGAAGTCGCGTTGACGAAATTGCTTCCCTTTCTTCACAAGGACAGCATAGTATGCACGTTGCAAAACGGCGTTCCCGAGGAATCGGTGGCTACTTACGTGGGCAATGAGCGGACAATCGGCGGCGCGGTGGGCTTTGGCGCCACTTGGCTGAGGCCTGGCGTGTCCGAGCTGACTTCGACCATGGAAGCGGTCGAGAAATATGCCTTCGAGGTCGGCGAAATAGACGGCGTTTTGCGCCCGCGCCTGGAAAAGGTGAAAGAAGTCCTCGGCGCGGCCGGCGGGACGACGATATTGACCAACCTCATGGGTATCAGGTACACCAAGTTGCTGATGAACGCGACTTTCAGCGGCATGTCCGCGGCGCTCAACGGCACGTTCAGCGAGGTGCTGGCCAACCCGACCGCGATGGTCTGCGTGGCGCATATCGCCGATGAGGTTATAAAGGTGTGCCGGGGGCTAGGCTATAGCATGGTGGAGATGCAGGGGGTCGATTTCGGAGTCCTTGAGCTTGAGAGCAAGGCCGATATCCCGTCAAAGATGGATTTTTACAAAAAGGTTTGGGGCCGCCACAATAATAAGGCCAGCATGCTTCAGGATCTGGAAAAGGGCCAGAAGACCGAGATCGATTATATCAACGGGGTCGTTTGCCGCGGCGGGCGTAAATGCGGTATTCCCACGCCGTTCAACGACAAGGTGGTGGAACTGGTTAAAGAAGCCGAGGCGAGGAAGGGGGTAAACGATTTCAGCTATCTCGCCAGATTCGAGGACATTATCGCCCGGGCGAAATAAACTAGGCGGCTCCGGAGGGGAGCCGCGTAAAAGGGGGAGGTGAGTTTAGTGGCTATAGCGTTTATGTTCTGGGGATGCAGCATTTTGTTCGTGTTAGTTGTCGCTTTGATCCTGTGCACGAAGATAGAGGCGTCCGGCGTCAAACGGTGGGGAGCGACGGGCAGTTTGTTCAGTTATGAAAAGAAGGAGGCGAAATAAATGGATATTTCCTACATCATAGTTTTCGGCTTTTATATTGTTTTTTTGGCCTGGACGGCCTGGAAAAGCTCCCAACAAGTGGAAAGCTTATCCGACTTTACCACCGGCGGCCACCGGATGGGACTGTTCATCGGCATCGGCACATCTGTCGCCACCTGGGTCAGTGTCGCATCCGTCATGGGTGTCCCCGGGTTTCTTTACCGCACCGGCGTGGCGGCGATAATCGGCTGGGTGGCGGGCTGGTTCCTGGCCACGGCGATCATGCCGATGCTCGCCTATAAGGTCCGGCGGCCGGAAATACCGGCGCGGACTTTCCCGGAATTCATCCGCATGCGCTACGAGCCTTTCCAGAAGGTCAGCAGCCTGCAAATTATTGTTGCGGTTCTCATGTTTGTCGGTTATTTTATCTTTTCCCACCTGCAGGTGGTCGGTTTTGGCATCGTTTTCAATACTATTACCGGAATTCCTTATGAGTGGGCGATTTTCGGCTTCCTGGTGTTTCTGCTCATGACCTGTCTGGGCGGTTTCTGGTCGGTGGCGGCTACTGACACCGTCAACGCCATCCTGATTCTCATCGGTCTGGCGTTCGGCCTGGGCGCCGTCCTGTCGGCGACGGGGGGCATCGGCAATATTATCGACGCGGTGGCCGTAACCACTGCCCCGGTCAACGTCGGCGGGCCGCCGATCACGGCGGGAATCATGCTCACGCCGGAGGGCAGCTTCGGCTGGGGCGCGCTGATGGCTATTTTCATGGCCAATGCCTTGGGGGCTTCGGTGGCTCCGCATTGGATCGCCCGCTTCATGGCTCCCAAAAACGCCAAGGCGGCCGTGCTGCAGATGATGTGGACGGTAATCGCGCTGATCCCCATTTTTATTTGCCTGATAATCATCGGCCTCGGGGCAAAGGCTTTGCTGCCCAGCCTTCCGGTCGGCAAGACCACCGACTATATCATGCCGCTTATCGTCCAGCAGTACGCTCCGCCGTTCGTGGGCGCCATGACTTTGATCGCCATTATGGCGGCGTCCGTTTCCACGGCTAATTCGATGCTGCTCCACTGCGGGACATCCATTTATTACGATATATACCGCGCTCTCTTCCCCAACCGCGAAATGGACGAGGCCAAAGCGACGAAGCATCTGCGGATTTCCGTGTTCCTGCTCGGCGTTTTGGCGGTCGTCAGCGCGATAAAACCGCCGATGCTTCTGGCGATGGGCTTCACTTACGTGTATGGCGCTTTCGGCGCGGCGTTCATGTGGCCGGTCTGGTTCGGCCTCTTCTGGAAGAGGATGAACAGGGCCGGGGCCTATGCCGGCGTCTTCGTCGGCGCGGCCGGCTATGTTATCGCGAAGGTAATGGATGCTACCAACCCGTTCGCCGTCGGGGCCGCCGTGTCGCTTGTCGCCGTGCTGATAGTCGTATTCATGACCGACGCCCCGCCCAAGGAGGCGTACGAAGCGTATTTCGAAGCCGATGTGAGTCCGTCGACGCGGGAGGTTGCCCTGCGTATCCGGCAAGAGTCTGACGAAACGGCCCATGAAAAGGTGTCGCTTGCCGCCAAACCGGCGGCAAAATGACAGCAGGGAGACGAATGATTATGCGAGCCGCAATTATCGGCGTGGGATCTCTGGGAACCATTATCGGGGCATTGATGAATCATAGGGGAAAAAGCGTCGACCTGATTGACGCCAGCGAGGAGAATGTGGCGGCGCTCAACGCCGCGGGCGCAACGATCACAGGCTTTATGGAGCTGAATGTGCCGGTGCGGGCGTATACGCCGGAGCAAATGGCCGGGAAGTACGATCTGGTGTTCCTGCTCAATAAGCAGACGGCCAACCCCGTGGTATTGAAGAATCTGCTGCCTTTTTTGCATGAGGAAAGCATTGTCTGCACGCTGCAGAACGGCATCCCCGAAGAAAGCGTGGCCGAGGCCGTGGGCCGGGAGAGGACAATCGGAGGGGCGGTGGGTTTCGGCGCCACCTGGCTAAAGCCGGGCGTTTCGATGCTGACAACCACCCAGGAAGCGGTCCGGAAATTCGCTTTTGAAATCGGCGAGCTGGATGGCGTCGTCCGTCCCCGCCTGACGGCGGTGCAAGAATACCTGCAATGTGTGGGGAATACGGAAGTCTTGACGAATCTTCTCGGTATCCGCTGGGCCAAGGTGTTGATGAACGCCACTTTCAGCGGCATGTCGGCCGCTTTGGGGTGCACCTTCGGGGACGTGCTGGCCGATCCCAAGGCCATGACCTGCGTGGCCTTCATCGCCGACGAGTGTATCAAAGTCAGCCATGCACAGGGTGTCCGGATGGCAAAAATGCAGGGGGAGGATATGGAATTCTTCGAATTTCAGGATCCCGGGGCAATCCCCGCGAAAATGCCTCTTTACAAAAAGATATGGGGCCAGCATGTCAAACTGAAAGCCAGTATGCTGCAAGATCTCGAAAAGGGCCGCGCCTGCGAGATTGACTATATAAACGGCATCGTCTGCCGGAAGGGGCGCGAAAGCGGTGTCCAGACACCTTTCAACGACAAGGTCGTCGAGCTGGTGACCGAGGCCCAAAACAGAAGAGGGGTAAACGATTTCACCTGCTTGAGTCGTTTCGACGCGCTGCTGGAACGGTACGCCAAGGACGTCCAGGTGACCCTGTGATAAGCGGAGAAGCCGGAGCAATCCGGCTTCTCCGGTTAATAAACAAATCCGGAGGACAAGATGGACAAAGTCAGCACAATTGATAAGGCCCTCGACGCGGTTGAGGGCGGCATGACCGTGATGATCGGCGGTTTTCTCGCCGTGGGGACGCCGGCGAGGCTGATAGATGCATTGCTGCAGAAAGGCACGGATAGGCTTACCGTGATTGCCAACGATACCGCGACGCCAGAAAAGGGGATCGGTAAGCTTGTCGTGAACAACAGGCTGAGGCGGGTCATAGTATCCCATATCGGCACCAATCCCGAGACGGGCCGGCAGATGAACAGCGGCGGGCTAAGCGTCGAGCTGGTTCCCCAGGGAACGCTCGCGGAGCGGATTCGCGCAGGCGGCGCCGGCCTTGGCGGCATACTCACCCCCACGGGTATCGGGACGCTGGTCGCCGAGGGGAAAGAAGTGATAAAAGTAGACGGCAAGGAGTACCTGTTGGAGAAGCCGCTGAAGGCCGATGTCGCGTTGCTGAAGGCGTATAAGGCGGATACCGCCGGGAATCTGGTATACCGCAGGTCAGCCCGCAACTTCAATCCGCTGATGGCAACAGCGGCCGATGTAGTTATCGTGGAGGCCGAAATGATCGTCGACGCAGGGCGAATAGACCCGGACGAGGTAATGACGCCCGGACTATTCGTAGACTGGATTGTTCAAGGTTAGGGGGCAGAGAAATGGATGCCAAAACAGTAATTGCCAAAAGGGTGGCCCAGGAGTTCAAGGATGGCTATGTCGTCAATCTAGGCATCGGTATCCCTATATTGGCGGCCGATTTTCTGCCGGCCGGCGTGAAGGTCATCCTGCAGTCGGAAAATGGGTTCGTCGGCTTGTCTCCCTTGCAGGGACAGGCCGATGCGGATTTGACGAATGCGGGCGGCAAACCGGTTTCGATTGCTGCCGGCGGCGCCGTGTTCGATAGCGCCATGTCGTTCGCGATCATCCGTGGCGGCCACGTGGATGTGACCGTTCTCGGGGCGCTGGAGGTCGACCAGGAGGGAAATCTGGCCAATTGGATGGTGCCCGGGAAACTGGTGCCGGGCATGGGCGGGGCGATGGACCTCGTAGTAGGGTCCAAAAAGGTGGTCGTCGCTATGGAGCATACGGCTAAAGACGGAAGCCCCAAGATATTGAGAAAGTGCAGCCTGCCGCTGACGGGCAGCAGAGTGGTGGATATCATCGTTACTAACCTGTGCGTCTTCGCGGTGACGGAGAAGGGGCTTTTGCTCAAGGAGTTGGCCCCGGAAGCGACGGTTGAGGACGTGAGGGCTAAGACTGAGGCCGAATTCGTCGTCGCCGGCGATTTGTCCACAATAAGGCTGGATTAACTCTCACGGCCAGGAGGCGGGAGACGCGGATAGTTGCTTTTGCACAGGAGTGTCGACAAAATTAACCAAAAGCTAACACAGACTTAACATTGGCGGCCGTTTCAGGGCAGGAGAAAAAGTCCCGCGGGGAAAAGGTATTCATAAGAGGAAGGTGCTGATGGTGGGCGGCTTAGCAGTTGTAAGCTGCCGATTTTTTCCGGGCCCCGAATGACTTCCGGGATACTTTAGTCGTCTGCAGAGGATGGTTAGAATGCCGATAAATAAGCGGTTTCGCTTTATTACCGCGGCCATAGTCTGCTTCGTCCTGACGACGATGGTAGCAGCATTTTTCTCGGCGGAACGGATGTTCCGGCGTGATATCGAAACGCGATTATCCCAGATTAACGCTGAAAACACCAACCTCGCCCGGGCGCTGGAGGAATTCGTCGACAGCAGGTTTCGGGAGGCGAACAATGTCCTCATGTTCATGAAGGTCGAGCACGAAGCGCACGGTTCGCTGCGCCCCGAGACATTGGCGTTGCTTAGGACGTTCAGCACGGATAGACTCATAAATCAGGTTGCCTTGACCGATCCGGCGGGGTATTTGCAGTTCAGCGCCAAGCCGTTGACCGCCGATATCAATATCAGCCACCGCGAGCATTTCCGCGCCCAACTCAGCTCCGCCAACGCGGGGCTTCATGTCGCTTTGCCGGTGATTGCCCAGTCTACGGGCAGCAATACGATCTTCCTGAGCCGCAGGCTCGACAGCAGTGACGGCGGCTTTGCCGGGGTGGTGTCGATTGGCCTGGATCCCAAGTATTTCTCGCGGTTCTTCAGCCAAATGGACATGGGCAGCGGCAACAGTATCCTCGTCATGCGGCAGGATGGGGCCGTGCTGGCTTCGACCACGCGCCAGAATATTCTGCTGGACACAACCGTCCATCAGCATGAGATTTTTGCGCGGATTGGGCGCGGCGAACGATCCGGGGTGTTCGAGTCACCCGGCTTCTTTTCCTCGGTGACTAATCTCGGGGCTTACCGCGCCCTGGACGCATTCCCTCTCGTCGTAGCTGTTTCCGTCATCAAGAACGATGCTCTCGGCGACGTTTACGCGAAGCGCGGTGATTATCATCTTGCCGCGCTTGCCGTGACCGTTTTGGCGATCCTTTTGTCCTACGCTCTTTGGCGGCAGTTTCGCAGCGTCTATTTGACCGAGGCCTCGCTGCGCGCGACCGAAAGAGATTACACAAATCTCATGGATAATATGGTCGACGGTTTTTTCCGGACCGATGATAAGGGGCTTATCGTTCTTGCCAACGCAGCCCTTGTCCGGATGCTCGGATACCTGTCGGCCGAGGAGATTATCGGCTGCCCGGTGCGTTCCCTGTGGGACAATCGCCAGGATTGGGCCAGTTATTCGCATAAGTTGCTGCAAAACGGCCATGTCGCCGATTTTTCCGGGGTATTGCGGAAGAAACCGGGGGATGGTTTGCCGGTTTCGGTGAGCAGCCATCCGTGTTTCGATGAATACGGAGTTATGGGCACGGAGGGCATTATCCGCGATATTTCGGAACGGCGGGCAGCGGAAGAGAGCCTGAGATACCAGAGTTTCCACGACGGTTTGACCGATCTGTACAACCGCTTTTATTTCAACGATTACCTGAAGGGTTTGGCGAACGGGGATGTCAGGACTCTTGGCCTGGTTGTCGTCGACGTGGACGGGCTGAAGGTCGTCAACGATACTCTCGGCAACGACGCCGGTGACGTTATGCTCAAGACTACGGCCGATTTGTTGCGGCAAACATTTCCCGATCAGGTGGTGGCGCGGATCGGCGGCGATGAATTCGCCGCCGTGCTGCCTAATGTCAGCGAGCAGGAGATAACCGGGGCCATAGCCCGCCTGAAGAAAGCCGTGAAGGCAAAGAATCCCCGCCGCAAGTCTGCGCGGCTGCCGTTGCAATTGTCGGCTGGCTATGCGTTGGCCAAGGGGCCGAATTACGATATGCATGAGTTGCTGAAGCAGGCCGACCGGTTCATGTACAGGGAGAAGCTTCGCCAGGCCGTCGGCCGCCAGGGGACACTGCTGAACACGCTGAAGGACATGCTGGCGGCCAGGGACTTCATCACCGAAGGCCATGCCAGCCGGATGCAGACGCTGGTTCTGGCGCTGGCCGAGAAGGCGAACGTCAAGATTACGAGCCTCCTTGATATCGAGTTGTTTGCCCAGTTTCACGATATCGGCAAGGTGGGGATACCGGATGCGATTCTCAACAAGAAAGGCCCGCTTGACCGCGAGGAGTGGCTGACGATGCAGCTCCACGCCGAAATCGGCCACCGGATTGCGAAGGGATCGGATGAACTTGCGCCGATCGCCGATTGGATTTTGAAGCATCACGAGCGGTGGGACGGCAAGGGATACCCCTTGGGCTTGTCGGGCGAGGATATTCCGGTGGAGTGCCGTATTCTCGCCATCGTCGACGCCTACGACGCCATGACGAATGACCGGCCGTACCGCAAGGCGATGACGCCGGAGGAGGCCATGGCCGAACTCAGGAAGTGCGCCGGCAGCCAGTTCGACCCCAGACTGCTGGAGCTGTTTTTCGCGGTATTGGCGGATACCCGCGCGGCGTGAAGGTCGCCCGACTCGGTATGGGTCGACGAGCGGCGAAGACGGCAAGGAGGGGCGGCAGCTTCTATAGATGTTAACAAAAACATTAACGTATCTTAACACATCTTTCCTGGCGATAAGTTACACTTAAATCAGATCAGTAATCAATGGCCATTAGATTGGGCTATTCATGGTACAGCGCGGATTGAACTTCTGAGCTTTAGAGGTGGTTGACAAGTGGCTACTGCCGAACGACGCGGCTTTATCCGGGTAGCCGCTGATTTGTTGGTGACTGTCGAAATCTGTGACGGCAAATCTGCGGGTCGTTGGACGGCCAATGCGATCAACGTCAGCCTTGACGGAGTACTTCTCGGGAGCTTGGCCGATATGCCTGAGAACACGCCGTTCCTGCTGCAGTTTCCCGCGGAATGGGGCAATATATCGGTGAAAGTGGCGCCTGTATGGCGGGAAGGTACATTCTACGGGTGCAAGTTCCTCGATATCGCCCCGGAAACACGGGCGGCCTTGGATCAGACGATTTACCGGCATTGGCGCCGAAGCCTCCGTGAAGGGGCGTTGCCTATGTCGTCCGGCAGTTCACGGGATTCTGAGTAGTATGCTTTAACCAGGCGAACAAAAGCGCATAGTGGGCAAACTTGCCGAAAGGCAAGGACGCAAAGCCGTGGGTCTAAAGACTAGCCGTCCATGATCGCCAGGTTGCCGTTCCAGCTGATGAACGCGTTCAGGCCAGGCGAAAGCTTGGCTTTATATACACGAAAGCGGTGAAAAGAGGGATGAAGATGACAAAGGCGGGTTTTTCGCAAATAACGCTCAATCATTGGCCGGAATTGGCGGATATTTGTCAGGGTCAAGACCAGACTGAACAACAGCCGAGTGAGAGGTGAAATCCGATGGCGATAATTAATTGTAAAGACTGCGGCAAGGTTTGCGTCGCCAGCCTTAGCGAACAATGCGCCGAGTGCCGCCAAAAAACGTGGCAGTCGGAGGTGAAAGTGGCCGAATATCTGGAGGACCACCAGAACTCTACCCTGGAGGAAATCCACCAAGCTACCGGCGTTCAGCGGCACATCATTATGCAAATGATCCGCAAAGGCCATATTTCGGAAGGCGCGGTGAGCTATCCCTGCGCTAATTGCCAGGCCCCTATTAGTGAAGGGCGGTTATGCGCAGAATGTGTCAGCCAAGTCCTGAAGCATTTTGAACCGCGCGAGCATGTTCCGTCCGAGGCGGAGCGCCGCTCAGGAGAAATGTACACCAGGCAGATTGTGATGAATAAGGTGTAGCGATCCCAGGTATTCGTATATAAGGGAATGGCCGTTCCGGATGTTGTTTTCCGGTCCGACCATTCCGTAAGAAGAACCGGCGGTTGCCGGTCATTTTGTATTATATAGGGAGTATTTCCTTAGGCGTGTTATTCGCCGACAACCTTTTTAGCCATTTTCTTGCCTGCCGTCAGGCCGTCCTTCTGACGATTCTTGCCGCCAGCGGTTTTTTTTTCCTTGGGCGATTTCACCTTTTTTTTGGCCGCTCGCTCCGCCGTTTCGTTGTACTCGTGAATGATTTTTTTTGCGCCGACATAGTCGGCAATGACTTTCCGGGCCACCAAGGCAAAATTGTCGTCAATGCCGGTCTTCGAGGCGATCAACGGGGCGAGCGATTCGACGGTTTTTTTATCGATCGTATTATCCATGACCTAACCTCCTGTTTTTTTCATTTGGCATCGTGCGGAGTTATGTTTAAGGCCGCCGCCGGGGGCTATGACAGCAGCACGTCTATCCGGCCGAAGGACAGCCCTATCGAAACGCGATACCTCGTTTTGTCGTCCAAGTCCACGGTTTTGCAATTTTGCTGCGGCTGCAGATCGACCGCGATGCCTAGCTCAGACAGGTTACCGCCGAATATGCCGTTGTGGACATTAAGAAATTCGGCGACGCTGTCGGTGGCCAGTTCGTCAACCTGCTGCAGAATCTCGCCGCTGAAGCGGGAAGCCACTTCCAGCAGCACAGACTCATCCATCGCCAGACCTGTGGAAATATTGACGTCGCCGGCCATGGTCTGCCGTACTATCCAGTTCTGGGGATTACTATCTTTCGGAGGCGACGGCCAAATGATTACCGGGCTGTCGTCAAGGAAGCGGACGATGTTCCGGAAGAGGAGCGAGATATAGTCATAATAGATTTCCGCCATATCGCCCGCCGCAGGAAAGTCGACCAGCAGCCTGATTATCTTATCGGTATCCACCGCCTGAGTCGCTTGCCACTCTTCCTCGGTTAATTCATTGTCGCGCCGAAAAGCGGCCAGGTGTTCCGCTAATTGCGCAAGCGAAAGGAAGCCTTTGTCCACCACCGCCTGCATAACCGACAGGTGCCCCCGCTCCTGGGTTTCCAGCAAGCCGGTCAGTTGCTCGTTACTGAGATAGCTTTGCTCGACAGCCAGCACACCGAACTGCTTGTCCCGGCTGCGCTGCAGGTTGTGCACCTCCTCAACCTGTGCGGCCGTCATGAGGCCGGCGTTCATCGCCAGCAAACCCAGCTTGACCCGCGCCGACCGTTCGTATTTGAGCACCTCATACACCTGCTCGTGGGTGAGGGTTCCCTTGTTAAGAAGATAGTGGATGAAATATTGGTCAAGCATGCTTCTTCTCCTTTTCCTTTGCCCCGCCGACTTGATAATTGGCCCTTGCCCATGCCGCCAAGCTTGAGTTTTTCTGCGTCGCCTATGTTCAGGCGGGGGTTGAAGAATCGCAGGAGTGCGCCAAAACCATATTGACAACCGACAACAATTTATCTTCGGTTACCGGTTTAAGAATGTAATTCTTCGCCCCGCTCTGAAGGGCCTCAAAAACTGTGCGCTTTTGCCCCAGGGCACTGACAATGACAACATTTGCCGCCGGGTCGATCTCCTTAATCCGTTTGATTACCTCGATCCCGTTTATTCCCGGCATGGTAATGTCGAGGGTGACCAAGTCCGGGCGATGGCTGGTATACTGCAATATCGCCTGTTCCCCGTTGGCGGCTTCGGCTTCGATTGTGTGGCCGGCCCGCTGGAGGATGGTGCGGAGCGTTTTTCGCATCATTATCGAGTCGTCGACTATCAGGATTCGAGCCATTGTTGTCATCCTTTCGTTCTTTAATATAGCAGACTTATATTAATCCGCCCTGAGCCGGTTTCGAGCGTCCACGTCAGCGCAGCCGCTTGCGGGTACTTGGCCGAAGCGTCATCCGCCAGAATGGTGACCAACGCCTCCGCCTTTACGGCGTCATCCCAACGCGGCACCCGGGCCAGGGCTTCTTTGATTATTTCGCCGGACGCCTGGGCGAGTAAGCTTTCCAGCCATTTATCCTCCGGCTGCGGGGGAACGCCGTCGCCGACGGCGGCCAGTCGTCTCACCAGCGGCTCGTCAGCACTTACAACCAGCTTGCCGCTTACAATACCCTTGATATCGACGAAGGTCGTGATCTTGCGCAGCGGCAGCTTGCCTTCCGGAGCGCCACCGGTGTGAGTCCATTCCCCGACCGGCAGGCCGGTGTTCTTTAGAAGATAGTCCTTCGCTGCGTTCAGCAGCGGTTTGGCAGCTTCCAGCAAGGTGTCCGATTCAGGGAGTTCCCGAGCCGGCAAGGGTAGGAAGAAGCGGAATTCCGTGCCGCTTCCCACCGCAGTGTCCACCTCTAGGGACCCGCCAAGCTTTGCGAGTTCGGACTTTACCGCCGATAAGCCCACCCCGCGCCCGGCAAGCTCGTCGATCTCGTCCGCCCCGGAGAAGCCGTCGGCAAAAATGAGTTCGATGGCTGCCGCGTCCGCGAGAGCGGCGGCCGCTCGTTCGTCGCATATTCCCTTATTCACGGCGATCGTCCGGATACGATTCGGATCTATCCCCCGCCCGTCGTCGGCGATTATCACCATCAGTTCCCCCGCTTGCTCGGTGATTCGACAGCGTATGCAGCCGCTTTCGCCTTTACCGGCCGCCAGCCGTTCGTCCGGGGTTTCCAAACCGTGGGTCACGGCGTTGCGGAATACATGCCCCAACACTTTGGCGAAGTGGCCGTACTTAATGGGGTCGACCGGTGTTTCGCCGCCGTCGACGACGACTTGTTTAATCATCTTGCCGTTTTTGTCGGCCAAAGTCATTACATACTCGGGATAAGACTGGAGCAGTTCCTTGAACGGCTTATACCTCAGGCTCCGCAGCGCCGGGATAAGTTGTCGGCATTCGGCGGGCGCCAGGAGACGTTCGATTTTTTCCTCAATATCCAGTAGCTTGGCGCCGTCGACGACTAAGGTGTCTTCCTGGGCGAAAAAGGCCTCGCCGAGGGTTTCTTTCAAGATGGTCATATCTTTATCCAGCCAATCGAGCATCTTCGCCGGGGGATACGGGTCAAACCGTTTGGTGAAGTCGTCTTCGCCGCAATCGGCGTTTCCTTCGGCCCGGATCCTGGTCAAGAAACCTTCCATTTCATGCAGTTCCTTCACCGCGTTGCGCAGCCCCAACTGTCCGAAGGTTCCCTTGAAAGTGTGCACTATGCGGAAGATGGTAGCGAGCTTGTCCTCGACCGGACTGTTGCCGTTCAGAAGATACGGCAATTCCTCCAGGCAAAAAGCCGAATACTGGTGGACGGTGGTGAAGAAATCTCCGGCATGGGTTACTACCCGCACAATCATTGCGAGGATGTCCTTTTCCTCTTGCATCTCGGCTTCCAACGCCTTTTGCCGTGTCCTGTCGGTTAGGATAAGCATGATTTCCTTCTGACCGGGAACCGCAGGGTTGTCGATGAATTTATAGGCGACGCCGATGTAGCTTTCGTCTATGATTAGTTCATCCGGCAACAAGGTAAAATACGTATCCCGCAAAAGCGGGTCTTTCTCGGTAAAAATCTTGCGGAACAGTGCTTCCAAAAACATTTGCTGGTTGTTGTCTTCCGGGTAAAACAGTTCCGCCACCGCCGCCCCCGAAATCTCCCGCCTGAAGATCGCCGCGCACTCGGCGCTGTATTCGCCGGCAACCCGCAGATTGTCGCCAAACGAGAGGAAGCCCTGGCCGGCGTGGTCGAGCAGGTTCCGCATCGAGGCGGTTCTCTCCGCCACCTTCATTTCGAGTTCCTGATTCCAGATTTCCAGTCGGTCCCGGGATTGCCGCACTTCTTCGTACATCGTTTCCAGCGACTGCAGCATGCTATTGATAGACCGCGTCAAAGACCCCAACTCATCTTGCGAATGGATGGCGCCCCTGGCAGCCAGATCTCCTTTTGCGGCCGAGTCCATCAGGGTGTTGAGCTGATATACGCCTTTGCGTACCGACATGTCGAAGGCCAGAAAAAGGTAGCACACCAGCAACAGAATGCCTACGGTAAAACCGGTGACTATGTTCCGGTCGCGCGAAAAGCGGGCGACGCGCAAGTCGATTAGTTGTTCGATGGCGTTCAGCTCTTCGGTGTACAAGGCCAAGGTGCTGGCTATTGCCCGATCGCCGGCGCTGATCAGAAGCTGTCGCGGGATGTTCTGCCCTTGCAGCCCGTCCGCCTTTTGCTCGAAGTTCCAGACGTAAATGGGCACAGAGTCGTTGACCGTGTCATTGAGCGCCTTTAGCCGGGCCCTAACCGCCTCATTGCGCCGGAAAACGGTTTGCGCGTTCTGGTCGGCTTGCTGCAAGGTGGAGCGAATGAGTCCGGCCACCGCCAGGAGCCTGTCTTTATCGGGGAGTGCGGCATTCCCGCTATCGGGCAAGAGGGCGACAAGACCGGCGGCCTGTCCCAGCACATCGATAAGCAACGGCAGTTTGCGCAGCACCGAATCGCTAAGATGGGCGGTATCCAAGTCGGCGTCCAGGGCCAGATTCGACGAATAGCCGGCATGCTGCATCAGCGCGGTTATCTGACTGAGCCAACGGGTATGGAGTTCGAAAGCGACGTTGGCGCGGGCGGGCCCGAACTGAGCTGTCTCCTGTTTAAGAGCCGCCCATTCGCCGCGCAGTACCTGCAGTTTCCACGTCATATCCAGTTCCGGGCCGACAAGCCGGTCCGCGTCCGCCACCGCTTCCAGCGCGGCATCCACTTTCGCCTGCTTTTCCCGCAGGGCCTCTCCGGCCGGCCGACCCTCTATCGCATAGGAATACTGGAGACTGCGGTAACCCTGGGCTTCGTTCAGAAGGGCGACAAGAGCGCGGTTGTACGTCAGACCGAGCCGCTCCCGGGCGGCAAAGTCGATGTTCTTGTTCAGCTCCGCGACAAGCAGATAAATAAGAACCGCTGCCTGCATAACGATCAGAAACCCTATGAGGGCAAACTTGTATACGTATTTCAGCCGGTTCATCACCCGGACCGCGGGTTCGCACAGTAAGCGCATCTTGTCACCTGCGAGATGTCGAATTGGATGATTATGGTTCGATTATAGAAAATCATAGTAGAAAATAACAGGATTATAAGATTAAGGACAGGTTAATTTTTCATTAACCCGGGCCGGCAGACGGCTCTGCCGGTGTTTGGCGGCAGGTATTGATTGTATTTTGCGTGCTTCGCCCAATTGTCGAACCAAGGCGGGCGGATGAGCATAGAATAGAGCATTATACAGCAGGTGGGGATAGGATATGATTGTCGTTTACGGACTGATAATAACCGGCGTTGTCACCCTGAGTTTTCTTGTTTACATGTACGCTTATCTTCCCAGGCACCGCTAGGCGAATAAAGAGCCTTGTAGCAAGCTGCTGCCTTGTGCAAATGATAACCGGCACCCGTTAACGGGTGCCGGTTATCGCTGATTTCGAGTGTGCCGGCAAAGAAATGTTAAATTCTGTTTAATATTATGTTAAGTAAAAGGGGCCGGGTTAGAAGAGGAAGAATTACATATTTGGGATACATGAAGCTAACGGGGGGCGAGAAATTGGTCATTTGATTTCACGGCGGCAAGAGGATCAGATAAAGCGGGAGTCCGGACAGGCCGGTTTTAGGCAAATCCGTTCACGTCCGGCATCATTCAGCAAAGAAGGGGGACCTATTCTGAACAAGTACTTCGTGCTTGATACGAATGTTTTGCTGTATTCTCCACAGGCTATCTTCGCATTTAACGAGCACATGGTAATTATTCCCGAAGTGGTCTTGGAAGAACTCGACCGGTTCAAGTCCGAGTCGTCCGAGCGCGGCGCCCACAGCCGCCAGGTAAGCAGGATAATCGACGACCTGCGGACGCAGGGCGATCTCCTTGCCGGGGTGCGGCTCAATGACCAGGGCGGGATGCTGCAGATTGAATGCAATTGTCTGGAAACTGTCATGCCGCCTCACTGGGACCGGACCAAGGCCGATAACCGCATTCTCCAGGTGTGCAAAGGAATTACGGAGGAAAAAGGGTATACGGTGCTGGTGAGCCGTGATACCAACATGAGGGTCAAAGCAGTCATTCTCGGCATCCAGGCCGAGGATTTCCGCAACGACAAGGTGGCGTCCATTGAGCAGCAATATACCGGGCGGACTATCGTTTACGCTTCTTCAGAGGTAATCGATAAATTTCATCTTGACGACACCAACGCCATCGAGCCTGCTTTTCTGAGCGAATATGACGAGGATACACACAGCCTGCGCCCGGCAAGTTTCGTCACCAATCAGTTCATGCTTATCCGGTCGACCGACAACGACCGCCATACCGCCCTTGGCCGGTTCGACGGGGAAAAGGTGGTTCACCTCATATATCGCAACCGGAATCCTTTCGGCGTTTCACCCCGCAACATCGGTCAGGTTTTTATGCAAGAGTGCCTGATGATGAGCGCGGATGAAGCGCCGCTCGTAATTATAAAAGGCCCGGCCGGTACGGCGAAAACCTTCTATTCGCTGGCTGTCGGCCTTTACAAGCACTTGGACTGCCGGCCGAGGGATTATCATCACCTGCTCATCTGCCGGCCCAACATCCCGATGGACGAAGATATCGGTTTTTTGCCCGGATCGGAAAACGAGAAGATCAGCCCTTATATGCGGGGAGTCCGGGACAACTTATTCACAATCATGTCCGGGCATATGATGACCGAGTCGAAGGAAATCTCCCAGGTGGAAGACACGGTGCAGATGCTGTTCGACAAGCGGATTATTCAGACCGAGGCATTGGCCTATCAGCGGGGCCGCTCTCTGTATAAGTACTGGATGATCCTCGATGAGATGCAGAACGCCACGCCCCGCCAGGCCAAAGGGGTTATCACCCGGCCGGGTATCGGCACCAAGATAATCCTTCTGGGCGACCCCGAGCAGATCGACAACCCCTTCCTCGACAGCCGGTCCAATGGCCTCAGCTATGCGAGCGAGAAGATGCGCGGCTCCAAATTGTGTTTCCAGGTGACGCTGTTGCATGACGAGTGCGAGCGGTCGCCGCTGGCGGCCGAGGCTGCTTTAAGGCTCTGACGGCAACCGTAGCCGAGCTAATGACGGGAGGATGAAATATGCATAAAACCAGTGCGGGGATACTGATGTACCGCATGATCGACGAAGGATGCCAGGTGCTCCTCGGCCATCCGGGCGGCCCGCTGTATTCGACCAAGGACGACGGTTACTGGAGTATACCCAAAGGCCAGGTCGAGGCCGGTGAGACCGTATTTGAAGCGGCCAACCGCGAATTCTGCGAGGAAACGGGGCTGGCTCTGGTCGCCAGACAGCCGATCATCCTCGGCAGCGCGCCCGCATACGGCCGGACGATCTATATTTGGGCAGTGAAGGGCGATTGCGATACATCTGTCCCGCCCCGGAGCAATCTTTTCAAGATGGAATGGCCCCCAGGGTCGGGTAATTTGAAGGAGTATCCGGAATTCGACCGCATAGAATTCTTTTGCATCGATTGCGCCAGAAGAAAGATAGAACCTGCTCAAGCCGTTTTTCTGGAACGCCTCGCCGCCAATCTTTCGTCTGCCGCCAGACACTATATATCCGCATAACCTGATAAGACCAGACCCAAATCCAAGCCGAACCGGGGCTTGGGTTTTTTCCTTCCAGGCGGGGCTGACCGGCGATTTCGCAACCATGTTTTAACAGTATTTTAACCGTGCGGTAACGTTGAATTAATGATGACTTGCTATGATTATCGTGAAAAGCTGTTGAGCTTTCATCACCCGGTCCGCGGGAACGAATAGGTGAGGTGCTGGCAAGTGTCGCAGATTAGGTGCAGAGATGTCTTGGGATTGCTGCTTCAGTCTCTGGTTATCGGCACATTATTGACGATGATGTTCTGGCCGGGACGTTGATCGGACGGTTGCCAAGATGGGGATAAAACGGGCTTCTGCGAAACTGACCGCGTCCGAGCCGTATTCGCTTTTTCATATTAGCATTTTGCTCGTTTTGAGTGACCATGGCAATACTTTCGGGCCTTGGTCACGATTTTTTTCGGAAGGTAATAATCTGGGGACGGCTACTTGGGTGAGGCAATAATTATTGGGAAAAATCTGATAAGATTTAACAAAATAGCAGGATTTTTAAAGAATAAGTATAATATATTTTATAAAACTGAACGGCGTTCGATATAGTAGGACAAGAAGGGCGGAATATTTCGTTGGCAGAAGGCAAAGGGAAAATCATTCAGTCGATAGCGCGCGCGATGAATATCCTGGAGTACCTTGCCGCTTACAAGAGCGGGGATGGGTTGAGCAGCATCAGTCGCGGAATAGGGCTGAGCAAAAGCACTACCCACAGTCTGGTAACAACCTTGGAGAAACTGGGCTATGTGCAACAGGACCAGGCTAGCGGGAAGTACGCCCTTGGCCTAAAACTTTTTGAGCTTGGTCAAGTTGTTCATGCCAGTATGGATCTTCGTTCAATTGCCATGCCTTATCTATACTCGTTAGCCCAAAGATATCAAGAAACGGTACACCTTGCAGTGTTATCCAACGGCGAAGTGGTCTATATCGATAAAGTAGATAGCCCTCGTTCTATCAGGATAATATCTTATGTGGGCGGCCGCAATCCCGCTCACTGTACCGGAGTTGGCAAAGTTTTGCTCGCCGGACTATCGGAAGAGGAGTTTGACCGTATTATTCGCGATAAGAGTTTGCAGCGCTTTACACCTAATACCATTACCGATCCCGGGAAGCTCAAAATTCACCTTGCTAAGGTGCGGCAAGAGGGATACGCGACGGATGAAGAGGAAATTGAGACTGGCCTTAGTTGTGTAGCGGCTCCGATTAAGAATCACTGCGGTGCGGTTATCGCCGCCATTAGTCTATCGGGACCGAATAGCCGTGTATCAAGCCGTAATATGGGTGAACTGACGAGGGATATAGTTGATGCCGCCCAACATATATCGGCTCAACTGGGCTATAAGGAGTAAGGCCGGCTGTTTTTGGTATCAATTTATTATTTTCGGACGAAAGCAAGTTTAGGCTAAAAAAGGAGGGGTAATATGAAACAGATAACCGTAAAACCCGTCGTCGATACGGGAAAATGTATCGGCTGCGGCATTTGCACCAAGGTATGCCCGTCGCTGGCCATAACGCTAAAGGACAAGAAAGCGGTCGTCAAACTCGAGGACTGCCGCGGCTGCGGCGGCTGCAACCAGCGGTGCCCGGTCTTCGCCATCACGATGGAAAAGCTCGAACAGCCGTACACGGTGTCGGTCGACATCAGCGACCTCGACTACGAAAAGATAACCGAGCTGTGCGTCAAAGCCAAGCTCAACCCCGAGCAGATAATCTGCTACTGTACCGCCACCCGCGCGGAAGAAGTGGCCGGCGCCATCATCAAAGGAGCCCGGACGCCCGAAGATATCTCCCGCCAGACCGGCATCCGGATGGGCTGCAAAGTCGAATGCATCCAGCCGGTTCTGCGGCTGCTCAAGGCGGCGGGCATCACCCCCGAAAAACCGCCCGGCTGGCAGTGGTACGGCCTGACGCCCACCGTATTCGACATTCCCGAAGAAATCAAGCAAAAATATAACAGCCGCGGCTTCTACTTCGACGAAGACATCAAACTGTTCGACGAAGTGGTAAAAGCCAAAAAGGAAAGGGGGAACTCCTGATGAAACGCCCGGCAATCACCCCGATGGCGCCGCGAGCGTCCCAGTACGGAATCGCCCCGGAGCTTGTAACTAAACGCATGGCCGAATACCCGGAAATGACCTCCCTGCTGATTAAAGACCTGTTCGCCGACACCCCGGCGGTCATATATCCCGGCGAAGGAGGCATCGGCGCGGTGCGGCGAGCGGCCGAAGCCGCGCTGGCCCAAGTCGACATGTCGATGATCAAACCCGGGCAGTCGGTCAACATCCTGGCCTCGCACCACGGCTTCACCCTGCTGGGCGGCGAACCCTACGCCGAACTGCTGCGCGCGGTGCGCGACGTCATCGCCGAGCGCACCGGCACGCAGGACATCCGTCTTAGGGCCGGGGTCGGCCTGCGCTTTCGCGAAACCGAAGAATACATCAAGCGCTACAAGCTCGACGAGCACTATAAAGGCAAGGCCCGCGGCATCGCCCCCATCGACGAGGGATTGGCCATAAAGACCGAGATCGGCACCCTCTACGGGATAAAGGCGGTCTACGACGCCGACTGGATCGTCCACGTCCACAACAGCGACGTGCGCGAAGTACACTTCCACCGCCAGGTCGACCGGGCCGTCAAGCCCTTCGGCATGAGCTACGCCCGCATCGAAACCCGCTCCACCTACCACTGGAACATGGGCCCGCGGGGCGCCAACTTCACCGCCCGGGCCATCTTCGAATCCGAATTCGTCAAAAGCAAATTCGCCTTCGCCTCCTTCCTCAACATGTCGCCGAGCGGCGTCGTCGGCGTGAGCGCCGAAAACGACCTTTACGTCCTCAACGACCAACTGACCGTCGAGGGCCTCAAATACTACGGCAAAATCATGACCCTGCTGGGCGAAATCGACGAATGCATCGTCGGCCTGGATTTTCCCTGTCCCGTTCCCTATGTATTCGCCGCCGGCGTCATCTACGCCAACTTCGCCGGCGCCAACGAAGACCTCTTCGACCTCGACAAGCCGCTGGCCCCTTACACCTGGTACACCGAAGCCTTCTACGGCAAGGACGGCAAACCGCTCATCGGCGGCATCGCCCCCATGAACCCGGCCATCAAGATGGTCGTCCACAACTACGCCTGGGGCGGCTACCCCAGCGCTTTCTTCTCCGAACATATCCCCACCGTCGTAGTGGGGCAGGCCCAGGCCGACCTCATAAGCACCGACCCCCAGAACCTCCAGTACATGAAACACTCGGTCGTCGCCGAACACCTCGACGGAGCGATGCAGTTCGCCTACAAGACCGCCAAGACCGACAAAGTCATCATCTTCGACGGCGCCATGGGCGGCATCAACGTATCGGACAGTCTGGCGGACCTGCTGATCGCCAAGGCGCCCGAGGTGTCGCTGAAAGTGGATAACGACCTCATGCCCAAATGGCTGAGGCAGCGGGGCGTAATCAGGCTATAATCGGCGAACGACAGCGACAGGAGGCAGCAAAGATGCAACCAGCGGCCCAGACGCAACAGGATATCCGCGACATAATCTTCGCCTCGATAAGTAACCGGCCGTACAATGCATATATCGCCACCGAGCGCGCCGGCGTCGTCACCGGCACGGCCCGGCTCAAAGACCGGCTTTCCGCCCTCGATGTCGCCGTGGAGATAATGATCGCCGACGGGGCTAAGGCAGCCGACGGAGCTACGGTGGCCAAACTCACCGGCACCCCCAAACAGCTGGCCATGGCCGAGGAAGTGGCCATCGGCCTCCTGGCCAAACCGTCCGGCATCGCCACCGCCGCCCGGCAGGCGGTCGAGCTGGCCGGCCCAGGGCTTAAGATAGTCTGCGGGGCGTGGAAAAAGATGCCGCCGGAAATTAAATGGATCGTAAGAGACGCGGTCACGGCCGGAGGGGCCTCCTTCCGCATCGCCGACGGCCCGTTCCTCTATCTCGACAAAAACTTCGTCCGCATGCTCGGCGGGGTGGAAACGACGCTGGCCACGGTAGCGGCCATGGACGACAAAATCAAATGCATCCAGCTCAAGGGGCGCTCGGCCCCCATAGCGGCCGAAGCCCTGGCCGCCGCCCGCGGCGGCGCCGACATCCTCATGATCGACACCGGCAGCCTGGCCGACGTGGCAGCGGCGAACAAAGCCCTCGCCGCCGCCGGCCTGAGGGACAAGGTCAAAATCGCCTTCGCCCAAGGCATCCGCCTGGAAGATATCCCGACCCTTAAGGATAAAGGCATAGATATCCTCGACATCGGCGTGAGCATCATCGACGCCCCGCTCCTCGACATGAAGCTCGATGTCCGGGAGGTGGCCGCCCCTTGAAGCTGAACCTCCTGGAGAAAACCGAACTGAAAATCTACGGCCTGGAGCTTAAAGCCGCCAATCTCACGGTCGTCGCGGCCGCCGTCGCCGAAGTGCTGGCTCTCCCCTCCGACCAGGTGCTGGTGGTCGACGTCCGCGACGACCATATCTGTCTAGACCTGTTGACCAGAACCATCGATATCCGGCAGATCGCCGGCAAGGAGAAGGCGCTTTTGGCCGCCGTCGGCAAGGTGGACGGCGTCGAAGTCGCCGCCGGGGCCTACGTCGATTCGGCCGGCATCCTGGGCCTCATCGGCGGCTCCGAGGAAGAAGCGGCCGAGATCGTCGCCCGCGCGGAGGCCATGGGCGGCGAGATCGAGCGGGCCGTCCTCGGCCGGGCGCTCGTCTTCGCCACCGGTTTTGAAGTTGCCCGCGGGATGATCGAAGACACCAACACGCCGTATCTGCGCCGCCTGCTCGGCGAGTTAGGCTACCGGGCCGAATTCGGCGGCACGCTCGAAGACAACGCCGACGTTATCGCCTACCGGCTCAGGGACGCGGCCGACCGCGGCTTCGGGCTGGTGATCACTACCGGCGGCGTAGGCGCCGAAGACAAGGATTTCAGCGTCGAGGCGCTCGCCAGAGTCGACCCTGCGGCGCTCACGCCATGGATCGTCAAGTTTCAGGCCGGCACGGGGCGGCACGTCAAAGACGGCGTGCGCATCGGCGTCGGCGGCTACGGGCTGACGACCATCGTCAATCTGCCCGGTCCCAACGACGAAGTGGTGGCCGCCGGCGAAGCCCTGCGCCGCCACTGCAACGCCGGCCCTGTCGACAGGCAGGCCCTGGCCGGCGACATCGCCGGCATCCTGCGGGAAAAACTCCGCCATAAAAAGTGGCATCACTGAGAATGGAGGAACAGCATGGACAAAAAAATCATTCTCGAACTGGCGCGGGAGCTATACGCCGCAGAGACCGGCCACGCTCCCATCGACGCGCTGACCGCTCGCCACCCCGCCATGACCAACGAGGAAGCCTACCAGGTGCAGCTTGAGGGCATGAACCTCAGACTGGCCGACGGCCACACCATCGTCGGCAAAAAGATCGGCCTCACCAGTAAAGCGATGCAGACCGCCCTGGGGGTATTCGAGCCCGACTACGGCTACATCACCGACCGGATGATGGCGCTGGAGGGCGAACCGCTGTCGCTGGGCGAGCTTATCGCCCCCAAGGTCGAGGCGGAGGTTGCCTTCGTCCTCAAGGAAGACCTCGTCGGCCCCGGCGTGACCGTGGCCAAGGTGCTGCAGGCCACCGCGGGGATAATGCCGGCCCTGGAGATAATCGACACCCGCATCAAGGACTGGAAGATCAAAATCCAGGACACCATCGCCGACGGCGCTTCCATCGGCAAGGTCATCGTCAGCGGCCGCCTCATCCCCGCCGACGAATTCGACCTGCGCTACATGGGCCTGGTGCTGGACAAAAACGGCGAAACGGTGGCCACCGCCGCCGGCGCCGCGGTGCTCGGCCACCCCGCCAACGCCGTCGCCTGGCTGGCCAACAAGCTGGCCGCCTACGGCATCACGCTCAAGGCAGGAGAAATAATCATGTCCGGGTCGCTTACCGCGGCCTGCCCGGTAGCGGCAGGGGATAACGTGCAGGCGGCGTTTGACCGCCTGGGCACGGTGGGTGCGCGGTTTGTCAAATAAGTTGCGGAGGTGCACGAAGTGGACTCAAAACTACGCGCGGCAATAATCGGACCAGGAAACATCGGCATTGACCTGATGATGAAGATATTCCGCAGCCGTAACATCGAGCTGGCGCTCATGGCGGGCATCATTGCCGACTCGCCGGGCATGAGAATGGCCGCCGAGCGGGGCGTCGCCGTCACCGCGGACGGCATCGACGGACTGCTCGCCTTGCACGCTTCAAAAAGAATCGATATCGCTTTCGACGCCACCGGGGCACGCCCCCACCTGGCCCATGCGCCCAAGCTCAAGGAGGCCGGCATCTTCGCCGTCGACTTGACGCCGGCGGCGGTCGGCCCCTACGTGGTCCCCGCGGTCGGCATGGATAACGAATTGCTGTCCGAGCCGAACGTAAACATGGTAACCTGCGGCGGTCAGGCGACGGTGCCGGTCGTGTACGCCATCAACCGGGCCGCCCCGGTCGAGTACGCCGAAATCGTCTCGACCATCAGCAGCCGGAGCGCCGGACCCGGGACCAGGCAGAACATCGACGAGTTCACCCAGACCACCCGCAACGCCCTCGTCAAAGTGGGCGGCGCCGGGGATGCCAAAGCCATCATCATCTTAAATCCGGCCGAGCCGCCGATCATGATGCGCAACACCATCTACGCCAAGTGCGAGGCGGGGCGCATCGAAGCGATCAAGAAATCTGTCGAAGAAATGGTCCATAAGCTCCAGCAGTACGTGCCGGGCTACCGGCTCAAAGTTCCGCCCTACGCCGACGGCGAACGGGTGGTCGCGATGATCGAAGTGGAAGGCGCCGGCGATTACCTGCCGAAATACTCGGGCAACCTCGACATCATCACCTCCGCGGCGGTGGCGGTGGCTGAACGGTACGCCGATCTGAAGCGGGGAGGGGCAAGATGATGAAACCGATACGGATAATCGACGCGACCCTGCGCGACGGCATGCACGCCGTCAGCCACCAGCTAACACCCGAGCAGATGGCGAAGATCGCCGCCAGGCTGGACGCGGCCGGGGTCGGCACCATTGAAGTAGGCCACGGGGACGGCCTGGGCGGCTCGTCCATGCAGTACGGCTTCGCCCGCGCCAGCGACAGGCAATACCTGGCGGCGGTCAGCAAGGTCGTGAAAAAAGCCAGGCTCGATGTGTTGCTCATCCCCGGCATCGGCACGATCGAGCACCTCGAAGAGGCTATGGAATTCGGTGTCCGCACCGTCCGGGTCGCTACCCATGTTACCGAGGCCGACGTCGGCGAGCAGCACATCGGTTTCGCCAAGAAGCACGGCCTCGAAGCCGTCGGCTTCCTGATGATGGCCCATATGGCATCGCCCGGGAAGGTGGCCGAGCAGGCCAAGCTGTTCGAGAGCTACGGCGCCGATATGATCTATGTCACCGACTCGGCGGGGGCGATGGTCCCCGGCGACGTCGTCGAACGCATCCAGGCCGTCAAGGCGGCGGTAAAGCTGCCGGTCGGCTTCCACGGCCACAACAACCTCGGTCTGGCCATCGGCAACACTCTGGCGGCCATCGAGGCCGGGGCCGAATCGGTGGACGCCTGCCTGCGCGGCCTCGGGGCCGGGGCGGGCAACGCCCAGCTCGAGGTGCTGGTGGCGGTGCTCAATAAGATGAACCGGCAGACCGGCATCGACCTTTACAAGGCCATGGACGTCGGCGAGGAGCTCGACGCCCTTATGCACCGGCCGCAGATAATATCCAACGAAGCCCTGGCTATCGGCTACGCCGGCGCCTACGGCAGCTTCATGCTCCACGCCCGGCGCGCGGCCGAGAAGTTCGGCGTCGACGCCCGCGATATCCTCATCGAAATGGGCCGCCGCAAGACGGTCGGCGGCCAGGAAGATATTATTATTGATGTCGCTATCGATCTCGCGAAAAAGAAACTGGCGTAA
>JALHDI010000163.1 GCA_022839045.1 Sporomusaceae bacterium | reverse complement strand
GGGAGGCGAAGAACAAGTATGTGGGCCAACAAGTTCCCCAGACGGACCTTCCTCAAAGCCACGGCAGCGACAGCGGCCGCCGTGGGGGCGGGGGATGTCCTTTCCCTCGGCGCGTGGATGAAACAGGCCAGTGCCGCTCCGGTTACCAAAATTCCATCCCTCTGTGAGACCTGTTCGGCGGCGTGCGGCATGTGGGTGCACGTCAAAAACGGCCGGATCTGGAAGGTGACCGGGCAGAAAGATCATGGCCAGAGCAAGGGCAAACTCTGCGCCCGCGGCCATGCCGGCATCGCCCAGGCCTACCACAAGGACCGCATCACCCATCCCATGAAGCGGGTCGGCGAAAACGACTTCGTGCCCATCACCTGGGAGCAGGCGTACAGCGAAATCGCCGCCAAGCTCAAAAAGGTGCTCAAGGAACACGGGCCTGACAAGGTCTTCTTCTCCCACAACCCGCGTCCGACCAACGCGTTCTACTGGCCGCGCCTGATGGCGGCGGTCGGCTCGAACACCATCCAGTCCCACCACTCCATGTGCAGCACCGGCCGCGACGTCGCCTACAAATGGACGACCGGCGGCATGGCCACCGCTGACCTGGGCAAAACCAAGTACATCGTCTTCCTGGGCCGCAACTACGTCGAGGGCCTTTCTCCCTCCGGCGCGGCCAACATGCAGGCAGCCCACGAGAAGGGCACCACCATGATCGTCGTCGATCCCCGCTACAGCAACGCTTGCCTGTTCGCCACCGAGTGGGTGCCGATCAGGCCCGGGACCGACCTCGCCCTCCTGCTCGCCGTCGCCAACGTCCTCATCGCCGAGAACCTCTACGACAAGGAGTTCGTCGACGAGTGGTGCGTAGGCTTCGACGAATTCCAGCAAGGGATGAAGGAGTATACCCCCGAATGGGCAGCCGCCGTTACCGATATCCCGGCAGCCACCATCTACGCCATCGCCCGCGGCCTGGGCAAAAACAGGCCCGCCAGCTGTATCGAGCAGGGCTACAAGGCGCCAAACGGCTGCAACTACGCCAACGGCACCCAGATGTTCCGCATGGTTGCCTGCGTCAACGCCCTGCTCGGCAACTACGGTAAGGACGGCGGCATGAAATTCGGCAACGCGCCCAAACTGGGCTCGCTCGACGCCAAAAAATACCCGGCCCCGCCCAAACCCAAAGCCGCCCGCTGCGACGGCGTCGGCGTCAAGGGCGAATTCCCCCTCTGCCAACCCAACCAGGGCATCGTCCACATGATGCCCCAGCGGGCGCTTGAGGGCAAAGCCAAAGCCGGCTTCCTCTACCGCATCAACGTCGCCCGCAACGCCCCCGAGCCCGACCTGCTCGTCAAAGGCTACAAGGCCCTCGACCTCCTCGTCGTCTGCGACGTAAAATGGTCGGAAACGGCCATGTGCGCTCACTACATCCTGCCGGAATGCAGCTCCGCCGAGCGGGAAGACCTGCCCGCCATCGTCGGCGCGGCCGTCACCATGCGCTCGGCCGCCATCGACGTCGTTCACCCCGAGACCAAGCCGCTGCCCGAGATCGTCACCGAATTCGCCGGCTACATGGGGCTGGAGAAGTATTTCGCCTTCAGTCGCGAAGACGTCGCCGCCGCCATGGTCAAGCCGCTGGGCGTAACCCTCGAACAGCTCAGAGCCAAAGGGACGATCAAGGTCAAAGCCCCGGCCCCCAAACCGCTCGGTTTCAACACCAAATCGAAGAAAATCGAGATGTACTGTAAAGCCTTCGCCGACCACGGTCACGCGCCGGTACCCAAGTGGGAGCCGCCCTACGCCAAGGCCGGCAAGGACAGCTTCGTCCTCATCCACGGCAAGCAGGGCTTCCTGTCTCACACCACCAGCATCAGCGACCCCTACCTCCTCGCCGTCGCCAAGCGCGGCGACCTCGAACGGCTGTGGATCAACGCCGACCGCGCCAAAAAGATGGGTATCAAGGACGGCGACCTCGTCGAAGTCGCCTCGCCGCAAGCCAAAAGAAAAGTACGGGTCAAGGTCACCGAGCGCGTCCATCCCGAGGCCGCCTATCTGCCTGCCGGTTACGGCCGTTTCGCCCCCTTCCTCAAGACGGGCGTCGGCTTCGGCATCAGCACGAATGATTTCGCTCCCAGTCGGGCGGAAGCAATTTCGGGGCATGCCATGATGATGGAAGTCACCGTCACCATCAGAAAGGTCGGTGAATAATTATGCCGCGCTACGCCATAATCATCGACGCCAAAAAATGCGTCGGCTGCTACGCCTGCCAGGTCGCCTGCCAGATGCAGAACGAACTGGGGCCGGAAAACGTGTTTATCCGGTTCGAGGACCGGGAAACGGGCAAATACCCCAACCCCAAGTACGTCATCCTTCCCCTGCAGTGCCAGCACTGTCAGGACGCTCCCTGCGTGCCCGTATGTCCCACCACCGCGTCGCATAAAGACAAAAACGGCCTGACCATGATCGACAAGGAAAAGTGCATGGGCTGTCGGCGGTGCGTGGCCGCCTGCCCCTATAACGCCCGCACCTACCTCAAGGACGAGGGCGTCGTCCAGGGCTGCAACATGTGCCTGTCGCTCGTCAGCAACGGCGAAGAGCCGGCCTGCGTATCCACCTGCCTCACCAAGGCCCGCTACTTCGGCGACCTCGACAACCCCCAGGGGGAATTCGCCAAACAGCTGGCCAAGGCCAAACCGCTCCGGCCGGACTTCGGCACCAAGCCGACCCTGCTCTACATCATATAGCCGCCAGGAGGGATAAAGATGCGAAATTTAAGCCGTCGTGAATTCCTGCGCCTGTGCGGTGCGACCGGAGCCGCGCTTGGCCTCACCCATGCGATAAAGCCGGAAATCCTCGAAGCCTTCGCCGGCCCCGCCGGCGGGCAGCCGCCGATCGTCTGGCTACAGGGCGGTTCCTGTAGCGGCTGTTCGGTGTCGCTCCTAAATGGCGTGCAGCCGGAGATCGGCAAGGTGCTCACCGAAGTAATCAGCCTCCAGTTCCACCAGACCCTCATGGCCGCCGCCGGCGAATCCGCCATGGAGATACTGCCGGCGGTCAAAAAGCAGTACGCCGGGCAGTACTACCTGGTAGTCGAAGGCTCGGTCTCCACCGGCGACAAAGCCATGTACTCCACCATCGGCGAGCGGGACGGCAAACCCGTATCCTTCGCGGAGTGGGTCAAAACGATGGCCGCCGGCGCCAAAGCGGTTGTAGCCGTGGGAACGTGCGCCACCTACGGCGGCATTCCCGCCGCCGGCAGCAACCCCGCCGGCAGCAAGCCGGTCAGCGACGTCATCAGCGGCGTGCCGCTCATCAACGTCCCCGGCTGCCCCATCCACCCCGACCGGGTGCTAGGCACCCTCGTCCACGTCATTAAATACGGCCTGCCCGAGCTCGATCATCTCAAACGGCCCACCGTCTTCTTCGGCAAATGTGTCCACGATCTCTGCGAACGGCGGCCGATGTTCGACGAGGGCAAATTCGCCACCCGCCTGTCCGAGCCCGGCTGCCTCTACAAGCTCGGCTGCAAGGGGCCGATGGCTTACAACGACTGTCCCACCCGCAAATACAACAACAGCACCAACTGGTGCGTGGCCGCCAACGCCCCCTGCGTCGCCTGCGTCGAACCCGGCTTCCCCGACCATACCAGCCCCTTCTTCGAGCGCATGCCCGAGTATGGTCCGGCCGGCACGCCGTCGCCGCAGCCCCGCCAGGGCAAAATCATCGGGGGTGACAAATAATGCGCAAAATCGTAATTGACCCCGTAACCCGCCTGGAGGGCCACCTTAAGGTCGAAGTCATGGCGGAGGGCGGCAAAGTCGTCGCCGCCGAGGCCGCCGGCACCATGTACCGCGGCTTCGAATCCATCCTCGCCGGCCGCGACCCGCGCGACGCCGTCTACATCACCCAGCGCATCTGCGGCGTCTGTCCCGTCAGCCACGCCACCGCCGCCGCCTTCGCCCTCGACGACGCCTTCGGCGTCCAGGTGCCGGCCAACGGCCGCATCATCAGGAACCTCATCCTGGGC
>JALHDI010000036.1 GCA_022839045.1 Sporomusaceae bacterium | reverse complement strand
TTCGTCGACAGCAGCAAGGCGATGAACAGTTCCTTCTTCTCGTACCGCAGCCTGGGCAGCATCAGCTCGGGGCGTCCTGGGGCGAACGCACCACCGGCCGCTCGCCGGCGGCTAAAGTCGCCATCCTTTTGCCCAGTTCCACCGCGGCCGCCACCGTCACCGCCTTGGCCGGCCCGATGCCTTTAAGCCGGCTCATCTCCTGGGGGGCGAGGCTGCCCAGACCGCTCAGGCCGCCGTGCTTGGCCAGCAGTTGTTCGGCCAGGCGGAGCACCGACTCCCGGCTGGTGCCGGTACGGAGCAGGATGGCGAGCAACCCGGCGTTCGACAGGGCCGCCGGCCCCTTGGCCAGGAGCAGTTCGCGGGGCCGCTCGGCCGCCGGCAGTTCCTTGACCGTCAGCGGCTTGGCGGTCTCTTTGGCTTTCATAACAAACCAACTCCCACCGCGCGGCTGAGCAGTTTATCGAGCGTCACCAGCGGCAGCCCCACCACATTGGCGTAGCAGCCGGCGATGCCCTCGACGAGCAGCGCCCCCGCGCCTTGGATAGCATAGGCCCCAGCCTTGCCCAGCGGTTCGCCGCCGGCCAGATAGCGTTCGATCGTATCCGGGCCGAAAGCGCGGAAACGGACGGCGGTAACGGCGAAATCCGTCCAGGCCTCGCCGCCTTTCACCACCGCCACGCCGGTGATCACCTGATGCTCCCTGCCGGCCAGCTCGGCCAGCATGCAGCGGGCGTCGGCGGTATCGCGGGGTTTGCCGTACACCCGGCCGTCCAGGACGACGATCGTGTCGGCGCCGATGACGGTATCATCCGGCGCTTTTGCCGCCACATCGCGGGCTTTGGCCAGCGCATGGGCGACAGCCAGTTCGACCGGGGGCAGTCCCCGGTCGTTGTCCTCCTCAACCTCGCTGGTGATGACGGTGAACGTGCAGCCCACCTGCCGCAACAACTCTTCCCGCCGCGGCGAGGCGGACGCGAGGATAATCGCCATGAATCCTCCTCTGAGTCCCGACACATAAGTGATACTAAAACCGCCGGACCAGGAAATACGCCCCGACCATGCCCAGCAGGCTGATAAGGTTAGGGTGAAAGGATAGTCCGACGACGAATTTGACGACATACAGATTGATTGTCACGGGAGCCAGATCGAAGATCTGATAGGTTTTCACCAGGTACGGAGTGACGCCGCCGAGGGGAAAGCCGGCGATAAGTTCGCCGATAATGCCGCCGATTATCGCGCCGAGAACGAGGAACAGGGCGATCAGCCCGAGACTTTTTCCGGCTCCGTTTCTCACAATACGACCTCCCGCGACCAATGAAGCATGTCTAGTATCCCGTATATCTTCTACAAAGGAAGCGCCAACTCCTTGCAGGCGCACGAAGTTTTCTAGCCGCCGGCGCGGGGCAGCCTCGCCAGGAAATAGGCGGCGGTAAAGCCGGTGGCCAGACCGGTCGGCAGCGCGAACAGCACGAGGTAAGGCAAATACCAGAAGGTGGCGGCGCTGGCCACCAGCAGGGCGGCGACGCCGATCTGGGCGAGGTTGTGGACGGCGGCGCCCAGGACGCTCACGCCGACCAGCGACAACGCCGGCCGCCAGCGGAAATGGGCGTAGGCCATCGCCAGGGTGCTGGCCGTCGCGCCGCTGAAGGCCAGGGCGAAGGCCGGCCCGAGGAAGGCGCCGCCCAGCAGCGAACCGAGGACGACCCGCGCCGCGGCCACGGCGAGCGCTTCCCGCCAGCCGTATAGCTCGATGACGACCAGCGACACGATGTTGGCGAGGCCGAGCTTCACCCCGGGCACGGGCACCGGCAGCGGCAGCCACGCCTCGACGGCGTGCAGCACGCCGGCGATAGCGACGAACAGACCAAGTATAATGAGGCGACGTGTATCAGTCATAATCTGCCGCCCCTTTCCTACTTAGTGATATCGTCCACATCCGGCGGGGTAGTCGACACAACCTTGATGACCACCCGGTACGGCAGGCAGACGATCTGCTGCGGAGCGGCGCTCACCCAGCCGGTGCGCACGCAGACTTGGTCGGGGCAATCGGCCTCCGCGACCCTCACCCGGCCGTCGTCGGCCACGATGAGGTTGTAGCGCTCCGTCCCGCCCAGCCTGAGCTCCTCGTGATATCCCGGCCGCAGCCTGATCGACTGGACGAGTCTACCTTCCCGGTACACCTGCGCTTCCTTGGCGCCGGCCGTCGAAAGCAGCGCCAGGTTGAGTCCGGCGCCGCCCGCAGCCGCCGCCAGCAGCACACCGATAAGCCATTTGTCAGCCTTCGTCAGCCGCATCTTCCCCACCCTGTCCCGTCTTTCTCCCCATATTGTATAGTAAATCGCCCCGGGCTGCAATGGGCCGGCCGATTCCACCCCTCCGCAGCCGGCTACTGCGTGTGGCGGGACCGGATACGGCACCTCGCCGCCGTCCCGAAAAAGCTATGACCAAAGCCTACACGCGGGGTGCGGGCTTTTTACTCCCCGCAACCAATTTTTGCATTTCCCCGCCGGCGGTGGTATAATGCTCTCGAAACCGGCCGGCGGCCAGTCGGCCTCAGCGGAGGATTCCCCGTGAACAATGTCGTCACCGCCGAAAACCTCAGCAAATGTTACGGCGACCTCAAGGCGCTCAAAGGTATATCGTTCGCCATCCGCGAAGGCGAATGCTGCGGCTTCCTCGGCCACAACGGCGCCGGCAAATCGACCACCATGCGGATGATCTACGGCCTGTCCACCGTCGACGAAGGCCGGCTCGCCATCTTCGGCCGCCCCGTCCGCCTCACGCCCCCCGACATCAAGAGCCTCATCGGCGTCGTCCCCCAGGAGGACAACCTCGACCCCGACCTGAACGTAGTCGAAAACCTCACGGTCTACGGCGGCCTGTTCGGCCTGCGCCGCCGCGAGGCCGGGGAACGGGCCCGCGAACTGCTCGCTTTCATGGGCCTCGAAGATAAAACGAACGCCCGGGTGGAAGAACTGTCCGGCGGCCTCAAAAGGCGCCTGGTCATCGCCCGCGCCCTCATCAACCGCCCCCGGCTGGTGGTCCTCGACGAACCCACCACCGGCCTCGACCCCCAGGCCCGCCACCTCGTCTGGCAGAAGCTTCGCACCCTCAAAGCCGAAGGCGTGACCCTCATCCTCACCACCCACTACATGGAGGAGGCAACCCAGCTGTGCGACCGCCTCCTCGTCATGCACGAAGGCGCCATCCTCGCCGAAGGCAGCCCGCGCCAGCTCATCGAGCGCCACACCCTGCCCTGGGCCATCGAAGTGCTCGTACCCCTGGAGCAGGTGCCGCCGGGACTGGCCGATAAAGTCACGGCCGCCGGCGGAGAAGTCCTCCAGGTCGTCGACGGCCTCTTCCTCTACGCCGCCGACGGTGAAGAGCTGTGGGGCCGCCTGGGTGGCTGGGGCCTGCCCCCCCACGCCTGCTTCCTGCGCCCGGCCAATCTCGAGGACGTGTTCCTCAAACTTACCGGCAAAGGGGAGGACGACTGATGGGCGCTTTACGAGTATTGAACCGCCACCTGCGGGTATTCGGCCGCACCTGGCAGCACAGCGCGATGTTCAACGTCATCGAGCCGCTGCTCTACCTGGCGGCGTTCGGCTTCGGCATGGGCGCCCTCGTCCAGGAAATCGAAGGCATGAGCTACCTCGAATTCCTCGCCCCCGGCATGGTCACCCTGTCGGCCATGTACGCCGCCACCTTCGAGTGCTCCTACGGCACCTTCGTCCGCCTCCAGTACCAGAAAACCTTCCTGGCGATGCTGGCCGGACCGGTCACCGCCCGCGACGTCATCCTCGGCGAGATGCTCTACGGCACGTTGAAGAGCGCCCTGTTCGGCACCGTCATCCTCGCCGTCGTCGCCGCCCTCGGCCTCATCCGCTCGCCGCAGGCTCTGGCCATCCCCCTGCTGCTCGCCCTGCAGGGAGCCGTCTTCGCCGCCCTGGCGATGTGGTACACCGCCTACATCAGCAATATCGACTACCTCAACTACTATGTAACCCTGGCCGTCCTCCCCTTCTTCCTCTTCGGCGGCCTGTACTTTCCGGTCAGCGCCCTGCCCGCCTGGGTGCAGGCGGCCAACTACCTCAATCCCCTCTACCACAGCGTCGAAGTCTGCCGGGCCCTCGCCCTCGGACAGGCAGCCGCAGGCCTGTGGCTCCACGTCGGCCTGCTCGCCCTCATCGGCGCCCTCGTCCTGCCGGCGCCGCTCAGGCTGATGGAAAAGCGGCTGATCCACTGAGGGACGGCCGCGTCCCGCAAAAAGCAGTACCGCCAGCGCTACAGCGACCCGCAATACTTCACGACGGCCGAACGGTTCGCCGCCTTTGCCCGGGAAATAGGCGAATCCCTCGTAAAGCTAGCCCTCGGCTGGTCAAATCGCACCGGCGGTCACCGCCCCGATCATCGGCGCCCGCAGCCTGGATCAGCTCAAGGCTTCGCTGGCCGCGGCCGACTTCGCGATGCCGCCCGAACTGCGCGAGCGCGTCTCCCGTCTGGCCGTCAGCCCTCCCAAAGCCACCGACAGACTGGAAGAGGAATTGGACGAAAAATTCCTCCTCAGGAACCGGTAACAGGCCGGCGGTAAAACCCCCATCTGCGGCGTTGCCAGCAAGAAAGGAGGAGACGAACGTCTCCTCCTTTTTCCGTTGTCGTGCGGATTATTTCTTAGGCATTCCGCGGTCAATCGGCGGGGTTGCAGGTCCGCGGGCTGCAACTGCGCGGGCTGCACTCGCGCGGGTTGCACACCCGCGGGTTGCAGCCGTATGGACGGCAATCCGAGCCGCCGGGGGTGCACCCGGTGGCTTGCGTGGGGAAATAGTACGCGGCGTTGTATTTGCTGTTGGGGTTGGGGCAGCAGGTGGCATAGTTGGTGCTCGGCTCGCAGTAGCGGGGATAGCAGTTCGGGTTGGGGCAGCACGAGGGGTAACACGCGCCGACGAAAATCTGCCGCTCGTCGCCGAAGCCGTCGTCATACCAATCGTCGAACTCCGGCGGATAGAACCGTTTGCAATATCTCACGGCGATACCTCCTTATAATTAAAGTCCTCATCAGTAACATAATATGTAAAATCTGTATAATTGGTTCGGGCGGGCGGCCTGGATTCATAAAATCACCGCATAAAAAAGGAGGAGACTTCCGTCTCCTCCTTTCAGGCTGGCGATAAAAGCCCATCTGCGGCGTTGCTCCTCAGAGCGCCTTGCGTCTGGGCCTTTCTCACCAACCTGACTTCGTCTTTACCTTTACCTTACCCGGCGACCGTATTCGTCTTCACGCACGACGGGCAGACGCGCTCGACCGCCGCCTGGTCCTCGGTGCCCGGCACGATGCCCAGCACCGCCGGCCGAATGGCCTTGGTCGGGCACTTGGCGAGGCACTTGGCGTCGGTGCAGTTGTTGGCGACACACACGGCGGTATCGACCACCGCCAGGTTGTTCTCCACCTTCACGGCCTGGTACGGGCACTCGCGCACGCACAGCGTGCAGGCGATGCAGGCCGCGCTGCAGGCCTTGCGGGCCGTCTGGCCCTTGTCGCGCGAGTTGCAGTTGACCCGCACGCGGGCGGTCAGCGGCATCATGGCAATGACCTTCTTGGGGCATACCGTCTCGCACTTGCCGCAGCCGGTACACTTCTCGGGGTCGATAACCGGCAGGCCGGCCTCGCTCATCGTGATCGCGCCGAACGGGCAGTTGCTGGCGCAGGTGCCGAGGCCCAGGCAGCCGTATTTGCAGCTTTTCGCGCCGCCGAACAGCAGACTGGCGGCCACGCAATCGCTGACCCCCGCGTATTCGAAGCTGCGGGCCGCTTTCGCGTCCGAGCCGGCGCACCTCACCTGGGCGATGCGCGGCTCGACCGCCTCCGCCACCTTGCCGGTCAGTTCGGCGACCATTTTTGCGACCGGGTCCTTGCCCGGGATGCAGAGGTTGGGAGGCACTTCGGGTTTGGTCACCACAGCCTCGGCATAAGCCATGCAGCCGGCATAGCCGCAGGCGCCGCACTGCCCCTTGGGCAGCACGTCTTCGACCACGTGGATCAGCGGGTTGACCTCCAGCGCCAGTTTCTTGTTGGCGTAAGCCAGGATCAGCCCGAAGACCGCTCCCAGGCTGGTCAGTATCACAACAATAATTATCGCGTGTTCCATATTAATCCGTCCTTTCCCGCTCGCCTACAGCGGTATCATGCCCGAGAAGCCCAGGAAAGAGAGGGCGAGCATCCCGGCCAGTATGAAGGCGATGCCCAGCCCCTGGAGCGACTTGGGGACATCGGCATACTGGAGCTTTTCCCGCAGGCTGGCCATCAGGATGATCGCGACCGCGAAACCGACGCCGGACCCGAAGGCGTTGACCACGCTCTTCATGAAGTTGAAGCCCTCGGAAGCGTTGATGAGCGGCACGCCGAGGACGACGCAGTTGGTGGCGATCAGCACGAGGTAGATGCCCCACATGTCGTACAGGGTCGGCGAGAAGCGCTTGATGACGATCTCCAGAAACTGCACGAAGCCGGCAATGAGGATGACGAAAACGACGATTTTCAGGAAGGTGAGGTTATAAGGGATGAGCACGAAGTTATAGACCACCCAGGCCAGGGCCGAGGAAACGGTCAGGATGGAGGAAACCGCCATGCCCATGCCGACCGAGGCGCTCAGGCTCTTGGAAACCCCGAAGAATATACACAGTCCCAGGAAGCGGGTCAGCACGAAGTTGTTGACGATGACCGCCCCCATGAACAGGGTAAAATATTCCGCCATTAGGCTTCACTCCTTTGCACGGCGAGCCCTGCCACAGCCGTTTTGCGTTTGAGCTCCGCCTGTTTAGCCTGGTATTCGCCGATGACGTTGAACATGCCGATCATCAGGCCGATGACCATGAAGGCCCCCGGCGCCAGGATCATGATCAGCGGGCCGTTGTAGCCGGCGGGCAGCACCTGGTAGCCGAGAACGGCGCCTGTACCGAAGATCTCGCGGATAACGCCGATGGCGACCATCGCCACGGCGAACCCGACACCCATGCCGAGGCCGTCGAAGAAGGACGGCACCACGGTATTCTTCATCGCGAACACTTCCGCCCGCGCCAGGATGATGGCGAACACGACGATCAGTTCCAGGTAGAGGCCCAGTTCCCTGTTGACCGCGGGGAAGTAGCCTTCGAGGATGAGCTGGGTGAGGGTGACGATGGTGGCGATGATGGTGATGAACACCGGCACGCGCACCTTGGGATTGACGTGGTCCCTCACCAACGATACAACGACGTTGTTGGTGGTGATTACGAACAGGACCGCCGCCCCCATGCCGAGGGCGCTGAAGACGTTGGAGGTGACCGCCAGGGCCGGACAGAGGCTCAGCGCGAGGCGGAAGATGGGGTTCATCTCAAAGATGCCTTTTTTAAATATCTCCCAGTAATTCATTCCGCTCACCTCACTTCTTCTGGCCGGCTGAGTAAGCGGCGACCGCTTCCGCAGCTTCCCGGATGCCGTTCGTCACGGCCCGGGAGGTGATGGTCGCGCCGGTCAGGGCCTGGATGTTCTTATCGGTGGGAACCTTGACCACTTCCATATCAGCGGCGGCTTTGCCCGCGAACTGGTTGCGGAACTTCGGCTCCGTCATCTTGTCGCCGAGGCCGGGGGTCTCGGCGTGTTTGAGCACCTTATAGTCGAGCGTTTTGCCGTCGGGCGCCACCGCGGCCAGCATCTGGATGGCGCCGCCGTACCCTTTGCCCTGGGCGGGCACCACATAGGCGATAACCTTGCCGCCCTTCACGCCGGTGTACCAGCCTTCCTTGCCGTCCACGGGTTTGAAGCTCTCGGCGTCCTTCACCAGCTCCTTCATGGCGTCGTTTTTCGCCTTCACGCGCTGCGCTTCGGCGGCCGGCTCAGTTATGGCGAAGGTGCCGGCGATGATGACGCCCGAGATTAAGCAGGTGATGGCCAGATTCATGGCTATACTTACGATGCTGTTGTTTTTATCGTCATGTCCGTGCGCCATGCTGTCTACCTCCTTGCCCCGAATTTGGCGGGTTTTAGCCAGCGGTCGATGAGCGGCGTCACGGAGTTCATCAGCAGGATGGCGTAGCAGACGCCCTCCGGATAGCCGCCCAGCAGCCGGATGAGCACGGTAAGGCAGCCGGCGCCCACGGCGAACACGATCTGCCCGTTGACCGTTATGGGGATGGTTACCATGTCGGTGGCCATATAGAAAGCGCCGAGGATGAGGCCGCCCGACATCATGTTGAGGATGGGATCGCCGCTGAACAGGCCGGCGTAGCCGCCGAAGGCCCAGGTGAGGGCGCCGACGGTGCCGATCATGAACACCGGTACCCGCCAGTTGATATAGCCGCGGTAGATGAGATAGGCGCCGCCAAGTATGAGCAATAAGGCCGAGGTTTCACCCATGCTGCCGCTGCGGGTGCCGATAAAAAGGGATTTGTACATCTCCATCTTGTCGCCGAACACCGCCACCAGCTTCTCGTAGCCTTGGAGCTTGAGGATGCCTAGCGGGGTGGCCGAGGTCACGCCGTCAACCTTGCTGGCCATCTGCGGCCAGGTGGTCATGGCCACCGGCCAGGAAGCGAGCAGGACGGCGCGTCCGACCAGCGCCGGGTTGAAGATGTTATAGCCGAGGCCGCCCATCGTGTGTTTGGCCACGGCGATGGCCACCACCGACCCGAACAGCGGCATATACCACGGCACGGTGGACGGGATGTTCATGCCCAGCAGCAGGCCGGTCAGGAAGGCGCTGCCGTCGCTCACCGTCACCGGCTTGTTCTGCCACTTCTGGATGAGGTACTCGGTGACCACGGCGGCCACGATACAGATGATCATCGTGGCAAGAGCGTTCATGCCGAACTGGTAGACGGAAAAGAGGGCGGCCGGAGCCAGCGTGGCGTTGACCGTCCACATGATCTTGCTGATCGATTCGTCGCAGCGGATATGCGGCGACGCGGAAACGGTCAATTGGCCGATTTCCATTTTAGCTTCAGCGCTCATACCGCACACCTCCTATTTCTTGGCGGCTGCTGCAGCCGCGTTCTGGGCTTTCAGGTATTTGACGTAGTGGACGATATTGCGCTTGGCCGGGCAGGCGTACACGCACGAGCCGCACTCCACGCAGTCCAGCAGGTCGTACTCCTCCTTGGCCACCTGATAAAGGCCGCGCTGGCCGAGGATACTGAGCATGCTCGGCACCAGCCCCATCGGACAGGCGTCTACGCAGCGCCCGCACCGGATGCACGGCTTCTCTTCGCCGGCGTTCACATCGTCGGCGGACAGAGCCAGGATGCCTGATGTGCCTTTTATCACCGGCACATCTAGGCGGCACTGGGCCATGCCCATCATCGGGCCGCCCATGATGAGCTTGGCCGGCGGCGCGGCGAAGCCGCCGCACAGCTCGACCGCCTGGGTGAAGGTCGTCCCGATGCGCATCAGCAGGTTCTTCGGCTCGGCGATCGCGCCGCCGGTCACCGTAGCCACCCGTTCGACGAGCGGCAAGCCGCTTACGACCGCGTCGGCCACAGCCACCATCGTGCCGACGTTCTGGACCACGGCCCCCACGTCCATCGGCAGGCCGCCGGACGGGACCTCGCGGTCCAATATCACTTTGATGAGCGTTTTCTCCGCTCCCTGAGGGTATTTGGTCTTGAGGGGCACCACCGTTATGCCGGTGCCTTTGGTGGCGGCGACCATCGCGGTTATCGCGTCGGGCTTGTTCGCCTCGATGCCGATATAACCCTTGGTTACTCCCAGCACCTTCATCACGATGCGCATGCCGGTCAAGACCTTCTCGGTCGCTTCCAGCATCACCCGGTGGTCGGCGGTGAGGTAAGGCTCACACTCGGCGCCGTTGAGAATAAAAGCGTCGATGGGCTTCTCGGGCGGCGGCGCCAGCTTGACGTGGGTCGGGAAAGTCGCGCCGCCCATGCCGACGATACCTGCCTGGCGGATGATGTCCTTGAGGGCGGCGGCGTCGAGCGCCTGCCAGTCGCGGCTTAGCGGCAGCCCTTCCACCCATTCGTCTGCCCCGTCGCTCTCGATGACCACCGCCTGGCAGAAACCGAACACGGGATGCGGATAATCGGCGACCTCCACCACCTTGCCGGAAAGGGACGCATGCACCGGGCTGGAAACGAACGCCTGCGCCTCGGCGATAACCTGACCCTTCTTAACCAGATCACCCGCCTTTACCAGCGCCGTACAGGGAGCGCCGATGTGCTGCCTGGTGGGAATGACCACCTTGTCCGGTAGCGGTGCCACTTCGATCGGTTTAGCCGCCGTGAACCGCTTGCGGTCGTCGGGGTGTACGCCACCCCGAAAGCTTTTTGCCATACTTTCACCCCTTCGTTGCCGGCGGTACTATGACAGAATGCGCGTAATCACCGGCTGCATATTTTTGTTCGAGCTGGCATTCTTATCGAAATACCTTATATACAGCACCGCTGCGGCGAAAGCCGCCGCGGCGCCAGCTACCTGAAACCACAGAGCCTCCTGCGCCAGCCGCCCGGCGACATAACCGCCGGCCATCGCCCCCAGGGCCATGGCGATCAGCGGCAGCATATAAACGATGAAGGCCGACTTGAGGAAGCCTATTTCCTGCACCTCGAGCAGCACCGACTGCCCGGGCCTGGCCCCGAGCGGATTGCGGGCGTCGAGCACGATAGCCGAGTTGCCGGGACACGCGCCGCAGTTTTCGCAGTCGTTGTGCCGGCTGGTCCTGACCCTGGCCATTTCGCCGTTGATACTGATGACGATACCCTCTTGCTGCATATTCACGGCTGTCACCTGATTTCCTTACGGTCTAATGGTCATACCGGTAAATGCATTATTATTTTGTATGCAAACTAATATTCCAGTCATTATATTCTTTGCTTGCCGGAAAAACCCTGCCGCCGTTCATAATTTTCAGCCTCTTCCCATAATCAAAAGATTATAATGTCTTATATCTTTTTCAATAATAGCAAATTATCGGCTTCTCTGCTACCCATTTGTGGCGAAAAGAAAAAATCCCAGCCTGAATCGCCGGGAACTGTCGGTTTGCTTCTATAATATATTAACGTCACTCTCTTGGAAACCCTTTCGAAACTATATGTCACAGTTGCTTTTTTATAATATAATTACTTTTCCCTGGCCACCTTCTGGGCGAAAATATCTTCCTCGGTCACCCTCACCTTGGCGGGCATGTTATCGCGGAGCAACTCGAGCATCGCGTCGCTGGGCTTGAAGTAGACGCGCCGGTTCTCCGTCTTGCCGCCGCGGCCCTGCGCCACGTAAGCGATAACCCATACCGGGCGGCCGTCGAGGGCCGAATGCAGCCGGTACGTGCGGCGGAATTTGATGATGCTCATCAGCTTCGGCTCATAGTAGTAGATGCCGTCGATGTCGCGGTACGGAATCTCGAACGTCTTCGCGCCGCCGAACAGGCCCGTCTTGACGATCCGCAGCCCCTTCTTGTCCGCCCCGTAGGTGAACCTGCTCGCCGCCCGCGAGATCACCCAGCCGGCGATCAGGATGGGGGTGAACAGCCGGTAGGGATCTACACTGTGGCGCGTTGCCCAGAAGTGGGCGGACAAAGCGGCCATCCCGAGCAGGAAGACCAGTACGACCCCGATGACGATGCAGTTTTTGCGGTGAATCCGGGAATGCTCGGTCAGCTCTTCCATTCTTCCTCCCGAACCATTATCAGGCGGTGCTAATATTATATCATTGGAACAGCCAGGCGTTGGCTTTGAACATGAAGCCGATGAAGTTGACGCTGCCCTGGGCAAGCGTGGCGGTTGCCGCGGAAGTACAAGGTTACTCTTCGTCCTCGTACTCCCCCTCCCCGTACTCCGCTTCTTCTTCCTCCTCCGCCGGCGCGGGGAAGGCTCTGTGCAGCGCTTTGGTGGCCAAGTAGAAAATGGCGATGACGCCGAACATCGTCGGCAGGGCGATGGCCATCATTTTCAACGCTTTTGCGACTGCGCTTTCCATATCTGTCCCCCCTACTTCGTCAGCGCCGGGATAAGGGCGAGAACCAGACCGCCGGCCACGACCGATGCGACCTGTCCGGCCACGTTAACCCCGATGGCGTGCTGAATGATGAAGTTGGTCGGATCCTCCTTGAGCGCCATCTTGGCGATAACGCGGCCGGACATCGGGAAAGCCGAGATGCCGCAGGCGCCGATCATCGGGTTGATCTTGACCTTGCTGAACGTATTGGCCAGCTTGGCGAACAGCACGCCGCCGACGGTGTCGAACACGAAGGCGACCGCGCCGAGGCCCATGATGTAAGCAACCTCGACGGTGAGGAACTTCTCGGCGGTCATCGTGCCGCCGATGGTGATGCCCAAGAGCAGCGTCACCAGGTTGGCCAGCTCGTTCTGGGCGGTGTTCGACAGGTTCTCGACCACGCCGCTCACCTTGAGGATGTTGCCGAACATCAGGCTGCCGATGAGGGCGACCGAGATGGGGGCGACGATGCCGGCGATCAGGACGATGAGCAGCGGGAAGAGGAACTTGGCCCGGTCGGAAACCGGCTCCTCGCCCAGGAAACCCATTTTGATCCTGCGCTCTTTTTCGGTGGTGATCAATCTTACCACCGGGGGCTGGATCACCGGCACGAGCGACATATACGAGTAGGCGGCGACGGCGAGGGGCCCGAGCATGTCCTGGGCGTAGCGGCTGGCCACGTAGATGGTGGTCGGGCCGTCGGCGGCGCCGATGATGCCGATCGAAGCGGCGTGTTCGAATTTGAAGCCGATCCAGGCGGCGCCGACGGCGGTGGCGAAGATGCCGAACTGGGCCGCGGCAGCGAAGAACATGACCGACGGGCGGCGGATCAGCGGCGTGAAGTCGCACATCGCCCCGATAGCGATAAAGATGAGGACCGGGAACAGTTCGTTGGCGATGCCCCCCTGATACAGGACGACGAGGAAACCTATCGCCTCAGGGTCGGTGCTCACGGCCGAGGAATGGGGGATGTTGGCGAGGATAGCGCCGAAGCCGATGGGCAGCAGCAGGATGGGCTCATAATCATGTTCGACGGCCAGATAAATCAGGATGGCGCCGATCAACCACATGGCGACGTGCTTCCAGGTCAGCCCCAGAAAGCCCATAAGAAGCTCGTCCAGCCAGGGGTATTGTGCCAGTAATGCTTCCATGTTGCCTTTTACCTCCCAGTTAGGCGAGCACGGCCATAACTTCGCCGGGCTTGACGCTCTGGCCGGCGGTAACGTTGATGGATTTCACGGTGCCGTCCACGGGGGAACCGATCTCGTTCTGCATCTTCATGGCCTCGAGGATCATGATGATGTCGCCCCGGTTGACCTTCTGGCCTTCCTTGGCGACGATTTTGGTCACCTTGCCGGGCATGGGGGCTGTAAGCGGGGTATCGCCGGCGGCGACCTCGGCGGCGGGGGCCTTGGGGGCGGCAGCCGAGGCCGGAGCGGGTGCCGCGGCAGGGGCGGCGGCCGGAGCCGGGGCGGGAGGGGCGGCGGGAACAACTGCCGTCGGCGCGGCGGCCACGACTACGCCCTCTTCAGCCACCTCGACATTGTAAACAACACCGTTGACAGTCACTTTGAATTTTCGCATGCGTTTTTCCTCCGTTTCTATTAATATTACTCAGCTAATATTACTCCGTGTCAGCTTAACTGGCGACTATCCATGAGCTTCTGCCGGCCGACGGCCGCCCAGGCGCCCGAGTTGCGGCGGAAACGGACCGCGTGGACGCCGCCGCGGGCGTGGACGATGGCTGCCGTCACCGCGGCCACCAACTCCGCGTCCTCCCCTTCCATGACGACGCCGATGCTGGCGCTGATGGCGGCGATCACTTCCGGCGTCAGGCCCACGGCGTCAGCCGCAGGCGCTTCAGCCTGAGGCTCTTTCGGCCTGACCTTCTTTGGCTTCTTCGTGGGTGCTTCTTGCTTCTTGCCGCCGCCGAACAGCGCGTCGAAAAACCCCATGTCGATACCCCCTTTTCTGAACCTGTGCCGCGACACAACGCAGCGGCAAACCAATACTCGAGGTCAAATATAACTCTGAATCCCCCGCCGGGCGGCGGATTGCCTCGTCCTCCTAGATTAAGAATATTATAACATAACCGGCAGCGATAATAATGCCATACATGACGGTCATAACGGCAGCCCCCTGCCAGGTGCGCGGGTGACCGAAGTGCCACGTATCACCCAGGAAACCCCGCCGGTTTAAAATACCTTTCTGCTCGCGCTTCTTAAACCATCTCGCCTTTTTCTCCTCGCCGATGACGCGGGCGAACACATAAATTATGACCAGTCCGGCGAAAAATGCGGCGATTACTCTCTCGGCCTGTATCTCGTACATCGTCTATCTCCCGTCGTCAGTAATATCGATGATTTTTTCCGGTAGAAGCTCCTGCAAGTTGCGAAAGAACTCGTCGCTCCCCTTGAACAGCAACCCTTGAAGTCGGCCGTCGCGCGTGAAAAGCAGTATCCGTACCGGGTTCGGGTCCAGCGAGGAGTACCGGTAGATAAGTTTCTTAACTCCCCTTCCCTTGAGTAATTTCTTTTTGTATCTGACGGCAAAACCTTCGACTTCGCCGGTCTTAACGGCAAATCTCCGCTCCAGCCCCGGACCTTCCGTCACGACGGCAATCTCGTCCGCGCTCAAAATGTAAGTATAGCGGAATGCATATCGCCAAATAAATAACCCCAGAAACCCGAAAATATAAATGATCGCCCCCGGACCTGCCGCCGTTGAAAGATACATCCTTATCTCGAACGCCATCCAGGCCAGCAGGACGACCAGGGCAGCGCCCCCGATCACCGCCTGCTCCTTGCCCCATGACGATTTCTCTCTAAACATTGCCAAAACCTTTTCCTCCAATCAAATAGGGGATGTCGTCACCTCCCCGGCCGGGCGGTTCCGGTTTCCCCCCGGCAAGTTATTCCCCGATGCGGAAGGTGAGCCAGCCAGCTATATCGAATAATGCATCAATATAGATATATATAATATAACAGTTTACTATTTTGTTGTGGGGGGAAATTCAATGTCTAAAACAGTTAAGTATTCAGAGCACCGTTTTTCCAAAGTTTTGCTCTCATCGCGATCAAAATTGGCTGGGCGCGTTCGGGCCGGGGAAATAATGCAGATGCTGTACAACGCGGCCCACAAAGTCGCCCAGAAGCATGCCGGGTCGGATGTAACCGCGATCAGAGTTGAAGAAATGCTATTCCTGCAGCCGCTTCATTACGGCTCATTGGTTGCCGGCCACGCTTTCTTAACCTTTGTCGGCAATACTTCCATGGAAGTCAAGGTCGATCTGTATCTCGACGATTGGGTTGACTCTTCACCGCTGCTGACCTCTTATTTTGTCATGGTCGCCCTCGATGAAAATCAGCATCCGAAACAAGTGCCGGCGCTGGAATTGGTCGACGCCCAGGAGAAAGAACTGTTCGAAGAGGGAAAACAACGCTATCAGCAGCGTAAGCTTGGCGGCCCGAACCCCCAGTAACCCGTCCCCATTTACACCCGTCTTCACCGTCCGGCATGCATTTTATCAATGCATGCCGGCTGCCGTATAAGACGCTCATCCGCTCTAGCCGGAAATAACAACAACCTAAGGTGAAATTATGAAGGCCACAGTGAATATTAAGCCTCTGGTCGAAAGCGGGCTCCTTACCGCCATAACCGTCGTATTGGGACTGATAAGCTTCTATATGCCCGTCGCCGGACTTGTGCTGGTATTTGTCCTGCCTTTGCCGATAGCTCTGCTGGGGACACGCCACGGAATCAGATGGAGCATCATGTCGACCATGGTCACTGCCATATTTTCCGCCATCCTGCTCAACCCCCTCCACGCCATAATCATGATCTTCAGCTTCGGGATAAGCGGCATAACAATGGGGCACTGCTTGCGCTCCGCTTATCCCCTGCCGAAAACACTCCTCCTCGGCGCGGTCGCCGCCATGCTTTCGATCGCCGCCGGCTTCCTGATCGGCCTTTATGTCATGGGCTTCAACATCGTCGATATGCAGGCGGCTGCGGTCAGGAAAGCGGTCGAGTGGGCTCTCGCCCATTCGCGTCCGGACGGGCCGGGTGCAGCCTACTACGCGGACAAAATCGAAACAATCACCAAACTTTATCTTATCGTATATCCGGCCGGGTTCGCCATAAGCGCCCTGATTTTTTCCTATATAAACCTCATTCTGGCCAAAACGGTCCTCACCCGGCTGGGGCACCCCGTCGCCTCGTTTCCGCCGTTTAAGCTGTGGACATTGCCGGGTTGGCTGGTCATCGCCTACGGCGCGGCGTTGCTCTCCACCTACTACGGCCAAGCGAAGAACATCGTCTTGATCTACAATCTCGGCCTCAACCTTCAGCTCGTCACCAATACCCTGCTCCTCGTCCAGGGGCTCGCCGGCTTCGCGTACCTTGCCGGGAAACACTCCTTGCCGCGCTGGGCCGCCATCATTATCGTCACGCTTCTGTTCAGCCATGAGCTGCTCACCCAGCTGCTGCTCCTCGGCGGGTTGTTCGACCTGGCCTTCGACCTGCGGAAACTCAGACCGCCCCGCTCCGGACACACCGACTAACCAACCCGTTCAGTATCAAGCGCTCCTCCCCGCCGCCGCCGCGGCGTTGCTTTTTATATGGCGGAATTCCGCCAGAAACGCAGACTGGGAACATCTTGACTATTGTTTCCATCAAGCATTATAATATAGATAGATAAAGCGTATTTTTTTACCATCTACCGTTTCCGTTAGAAACGTTTTTGCGGCATCGTTTCTTGAACAAACGCCCGCGACCATAGATAACCCGGGAAAGGAGGTATCGACAATGGCCGTTTACAGATTCAACCTCGAAAACGCCGCCCCCGAGCAGCGTCCTCTCATTGCCAGACTCAATAAGGTTTTCTCGCCCATCCCGATAACCGTCACCGCCAACGAAATGATAATCGGCTTCTGCGAAGAAGCCGAGGACCAGCAGGTGTGGCGAAAACTGTACGACAAGCTGGGCCACGACGCTCATTGTGTATGACGGTACGCGCCGCGCCGAATCACCGTTTGGACAAGAAACCGCCGGAGGAATCCCGTCCGGCGGTTTCTCGCATACTTCTGCTATTTCGGGAAGAATGGCCAGACCATCGGAATGATGATAAGCGACACGATGAAACAAACTACCATGAGGCCGGTGCCGGCTTTGACATAGTCCATGAACTTGTAGCCGCCGGGGCCGAGGACGATGGTGTTGGGCGGCGTGCCGACCGGCGTCGCGAAGGCGCAGGAGGCGGCGACCGCGATGGCCATCAGCACGGCGTGCGGGCTGGCGCCCAGTCCCTTGGCGATCGAGATGCCGATGGGGGCAAGCAGCGCGGTGCAGGCCGTGTTCGACATGAACTGGGTCAGACCGTTGGAAAGGATGAAGAGCACGGCGGTAATGAGCAGCGGGCTCGGCGAACCGCCCAGGGCGCCCACCACGGCGTCGGCGATCATTTTGCCGGCGCCGCTCTTGTCGATGGCGGTGGCGATCGGCATCATGCCCGCGAACAGGAAGATGGTCACCCAGTCGATGCCCTGGTAAGCCTGCTTCTCTTTGAGGCAACCCAGCAGCACGGCCAGGATGGCGCCGATGATGGCGGCCACTTCCAGCGGCAGCCATTTGAGGTCGAGGGCCATGACGATGACCACGCCGAGAAGGATTAAACCGGCGATCCACATTTTCTTCGGATCGGCCGAGCCGGCGGTCGCTTCCTTCGCGGCCTCGGCGTCGACGGCGGCGTCCGCGGACAGTTCAGCCTTGGGCAGCAGGTATTTGCCGATAAACATCATGTAAATGATGCCCACGATCGTGAGCGGAAGACCGATCCAGGCGAACTCGAAGAAGCCGAACGGCGTGTAACCGGCCGCTTTGAGGGCGCCGGCGGCGATGATGTTCGGCGGCGTGCCGACGAGGGTCATGATGCCGCCGACACCGGCGCCGAACGCCAGCGGCATCAGTTGGCGCGAGGCGGGAATCTTGGCTACCTGGCAGATGCCGAGCACGACTGGCAGCAGGGCCGCGGTGGTGCCGGTGTTGGAGGTCACCGACGACAGCAGCGCGGCAATCAGCATGGTGCCGAACAGCAGCCCGTTCTCGCTCGTGCCGGTGAAACGGACGACAGTGGCGCCGATTTTTTGCGCGAGACCGGTATGGAACATCGCGGCGCCGATGACGAACATGCCGGCGAACAGTACGACGGTCGAGTTCGCCAAACCGGAGAAAACGGTGTTGACCGGAATCACGCCCAGGAGACCCATGGCGATAGCCCCGGACATGGCCGTAACGGCCAGCGGGATCGCCTCGGTAACGAACAACAGCGCGACTACTCCAAGAACGAGTAACGCTTTCACAGCAGGTGTCATTCTTTTGTCCTCCCCACATTTTATCTCTAATTCAACCGATGAAACCAATGAAGCCAAAACAAGCGAAACGGATGTCCTGCCTCACCTCCTCAAGCGCAAAATCAAGTGAACAAGCGGCGAAACTGTTTGGACAATTGCAAAAACTGACGGCCTGATACGCAGGCGCGAGCGCCTGCGTATCCGACCCGGGAACCCGGAAATATATGGTTACTTCAGCATCGCCAGCATGGTGCCGGCGGCGACGGCGGTGCCGATAACGCCGGCCACGTTCGGGCCCATGGCGTGCATCAACAGGAAGTTGGCCGGGTTGGCTTTCTGGCCGACCACCTGGGTGACACGGGCCGCCATCGGCACGGCCGATACGCCGGCGGAGCCGATCAGCGGGTTGACCTTGCCGCCGCTGACGATGTAGAACACCTTGCCCAGCAGCACGCCTGCGGCGGTGCCGCCGGCGAAGGCCAACAGGCCGAGGCAGATAATCAGGATGGTTTTGTAGTTCAGGAAGTTTTCCGCCGACATGGTCAGGCCGGTGCCGGTGGCCAGGAAGATGGTGACGATGTTGATGAGGGCGTTCTGCGCGGTGTCTGACAGCCGGTCGGTAACCCCGGACTCGCGGAAGAGGTTGCCCAGCATCAGCATGCCCATCAGGGCGGCGATCGGCGGCAGGAGCAGGCTTATGACGGCGGTGGCGACTACCGGGAAGGCCAGTTTTTCGAATTTCGAGACCGGCCGCAGCTGGTCCATGACGACCTCACGTTCTTTCTTGGTCGTGAGCAGCTTCATGATCGGCGGCTGGATGAGCGGCACGAGCGACATGTAGGAGTAAGCGGCGACCGCGATCGCTCCCAGCAGGTGCGGGGCCAGTTTGACGGACAGGTAGATGGCGGTCGGGCCGTCCGCGCCGCCGATGATGCCGATGGCGGCCGCTTCCTGGACGTTGAAGCCCAGCAGCATGGCTCCACCGAGAGCTACGAACACGCCGAACTGGGCGGCGGCGCCGAGCAGCAGCGTCGACGGATTGGCCAGCATGGGCCCGAAGTCGGTCATCGCTCCGACCCCCAGGAAAATCAGGGGCGGGAAGATTTCGTACTGGATGCCGTAGCTGATGAGCTGCATTACGCCGTGTTCTTCAAGGAAGCCTGTTTTCGGCAGGTTGGCGAGGATGCAGCCGAAGGCGATGGGCGACAGCAGCAGCGGCTCGAAACCCTTGCCGATAGCCAGGTAGAGCAGGATGAGGCCCACGAGCATCATGATGGCGTTGCCACCGGTGAAGCCCGTGAAGCCGCTGTCCGCCCATACGGCCTGGAGCGCGACGGCAAACGCGTTTATTAATTCCATATTTATGTCCTCCTAAAAAGTGACGCTTCAGCCGATAACGATCATCACATCGCCGGTGGCGACGGTCTGGCCGGCGGATACGCGCACGTCGGCGACCTTGCCGTCGGCGGGTGCCATGATCTCGTTCTGCATCTTCATGGCTTCGAGGATGAGCACGACGTCGCCGCTCTTGACGGAATCGCCGGCTTTGACGTTCACGGACATAATCTTGCCGGGCATGGGGGCGTTGACGGTCTTGGCGCCGGCGGCGACAGGCGCGGCAGGAGCAGCGGCGGGCGCGGCCTTGGGAGCGGGCGCGACGGCGGGAGCAGCGGCGGGCGCGGCTTTGGGAGCGGGCGCGGCGGCAGGAGCGGCGGCGGCGGAACCGCCGACTTTCTCGACGTCGACTTCGTAAGTTTGGCCATTAACGGTAATAAGGAATTTTTCCATGTTTATATCCTCCTTAATCAACCCTGTTTTAATACATCCTGTTGCGGCTCTGAACGGTTTCAAGGCGCGCGGCCTGAGACCAGCCCTTGCCGCCCACCGGGCGCACGGCGAGTATCCGCGCCGCGCCGAAACCGGTCGCGGCGACCGCGGCGGCAAGCACCGCGATAAGCTGGCCCTGGTCGACCTCCGCCGGAGCGGCGGGAGCTGCGGCGACCGGAGCCGCAACGGGAGCCGGCTCGGTCTTAGCTATACTTTTTTTTTGCGTGGGGTCGATCATCTTTATCAGGCGGATAATCAGGCTCAGACCATACAGAACGGAGAACACCACCGTCATGTTGATGAACATGATCACCAGCGGGTTTGTTGTTACCGGTTGTCCCATCTAGTTCACCTCTTTTTTCTCTCAAACTACTTTTTGCATACTCTGCGTCAGCGGTCTACAGCGGAATGTTGCCGTGTTTCTTGGCGGGACGGGCTTCGCGCTTGGAGGCGAGCATGTTGAGGGCGGTGATGATGCGCGGCCTGGTTTCCGCCGGCTCGATGACGATATCGACGAAACCGCGCTCAGCGGCCTTGTACGGGGTGGCGAACTCTTCGACATACTTGTCGGTTTTCTCTTTGGCGTCGGGGTCGCCCTTGAAGATGATGTTGGCCGCCCCGGCCGGACCCATGACGGCGATCTCCGCGCTCGGCCAGGCGAGCACCTGATCGGCGCCGAGGTCCTGCGAGCACATCGCCAGGTACGAACCGCCGTACGCCTTGCGGGTGATGACGGTAACCTTGGGCACGGTGGCTTCCGAATAAGCGTACAGCATCTTGGCGCCGTGGCGAATGATGCCGCCGTATTCCTGGCCGGTACCGGGCAGGAAGCCGGGCACGTCGACGAGGTTGACGAGCGGAATGTTGAAGGCGTCGCAGAAGCGGATGAAGCGGGCGGACTTGTCGGACGCGTTGACGTCGAGGCAGCCGGCCATCACCGACGGCTGGTTGGCGATGATGCCGACCGTCTGGCCGTCGAAACGGGCGAAGCAGGTGATGATGTTCTGGGCGTAGTGCTCATGCACTTCGTAGAACTCGCCGTTGTCGACGATCTTGGCGATGACGTCCTTCATGTTGTAAGGCATGTTCGGGTTGTCCGGCAGCAGGGTGTTGAGGCTGGCGTCCATGCGGTTGGGGTCGTCGCCCGTCTCGGCCACCGGAGCGTCCTCGAGGTTGTTCGACGGCAGGAAGCTGAGCAGATAGCGCACCTGCTGCATGCAGTTGTCGTCGTTTTCGGCCGCGAAATGGGCCACGCCCGAAACGGTGTTATGGGTCATGGCGCCGCCCAGGGCTTCGGCGGTCACTTCCTCGGCGGTGACCGACTTGATGACCTGCGGGCCGGTGATGAACATCTGGCTGGTATTCTTCACCATGTAGATGAAGTCGGTCAGGGCCGGGGAGTAAACGGCGCCGCCGGCGCACGGCCCCATGATGACCGAAATCTGGGGAATGACGCCCGAAGCGAGGGTATTGCGGTAAAAGATCTTGCCGTAGCCGGCCAGCGCGTCGACCGCTTCCTGGATGCGGGCGCCGCCGGAATCGTTCAGGCCGACGAGGGGCGCGCCCATCTTGACGGCCAGATCCTGCACCTTGCAGATCTTGGCGGCGTGCATCTCGCCGAGCGAGCCGCCGACGACGGTGAAGTCCTGGGCGAACACGTACACCAGGCGGCCTTCGACCGTGCCGTAGCCGGTAACGACGCCTTCGCCGGGAGCCGCTTCCTTCTCCATGCCGAAGTTGGTGCAGCGGTGATGGACGAACTGGTCAAGCTCCACGAAAGTGCCGGGGTCGAGAAGCTTCTCGATCCGCTCGCGAGCTGTCAGTTTGCCGTTGGCGTGCTGTTTTTCGATACGTTTGGCGCCGCCACCCTGTTTGACCTTCTCCTGGCGGGCCTTTAGGTCCTGGATCTTTTCTTGGATAGTAGCCATGATACACCTCCAGACAAAATCGTTGCGATCGGGGAAAACTCGCCCCCGCTATTTCCGTTCGGAAAGCTCGAGCAGGATGCCGCCGGTGGCCTTCGGGTGGACGAAGGCGATGCTGGCGCCGCCGGCGCCGTAACGCGGCTGCTCGTCGATGAGGCGCACGCCTTTGGCCTTGAGATCGGCCAGGGCGTTCTGGATGTTGTCGACCCGCAGGGCGACGTGCTGGATGCCTTCGCCGTTCTTTTCGATGAACTTGGCGATCGGGCCGTCCGGAGAAGTGGACTCGAGAAGCTCAACCTCGCTATCGCCGCAGGGAATAAAGCAAACTTTAACCTTCTGCTGCTCGACTACTTCTTCGCCGAGAGCGGTCATGCCAAGAGTTTCGGTGTAGAATTTCTTGGCCTGCTCCAGGTTGTTCACCGCGATGCCGATATGGTCGACCTTGAGAACCTTAAACATATGGTTGCCTCCTTATCATAATCAGTATACTTATTATTATAATTAGTATTTTACCCGCGTCTCATCCTGTAGAGCAAGATACAATAATACGCGGCTATCGTCACAAATCGCCGGTCCGGAAGAAACCGGGCCTATTTCAGGAAGGCGGCCAGCAGACGCGCAACGATGGCGTAGGGGTCCTCCTGACGGTTTTCCAGCGACGCCACCATCGTCTCGAGCTGGCCCGAAGAAGATATCTGTTTCACCACATAGCGGTTGATGTGCTCCTCGATCAGGGCGATCAGCTCGTTCCTGGTCCGCTGCATGCGCCGCCTGGCCAGTTCGCCCGACTCGGTCACATACCGGATATGCTCTTCGAGGGTAGCGATAAGTTCGTCTATACCGATATTCTGACTGGCGATCGTCGGCTTTATGGGCGGCCGCCAATCGGCTTTGACCTGGTCGAGGTCGAGCATCATCTCAAGCTCGGCCTTGAGGCGCTCGGCCCCCTCGCGATCGGCTTTGTTGATTGCGAACACGTCGCCGATTTCGAGGATGCCCGCCTTGATAGCCTGAATGTCGTCTCCCTGTCCGGGGACAAGCACGACCACGGTCGTGTCGGCGGCCTTGACGATGTCGACCTCCGACTGGCCGACGCCGACCGTCTCGATGAAGATGACGTCCTTGCCGGCGGCGTCCATGATTTTGACCGCGTCGGCCGTCTTGCGCGACAATCCTCCCAGGCTGCCCCTCGTACCCATGCTGCGGATGAACACGCCCTCGTCGAGGGTAAGCTCGTTCATTCGGATGCGGTCGCCGAGGATGGCGCCGCCCGAGAAGGGGCTCGTTGGGTCGACGGCTACTATGCCGACCGTCTTGCCCTGGCGGCGGCAGGCCTTGGCCAGCTTATCCGTCAGGGTGCTTTTACCCGCGCCGGGCGGACCGGTGATACCGATCACGTAGGCTCTGCCGGTGTGCGGGTACAGCTTCTGCATTATCGCCGTCGCTTCGTCATATTCGTTTTCGACCGCGGTGATGGCCCGCGACAGGGCCAGCCGCGAGCCGGCCAAAAGTTCTGCCACAATATCCACGACTGTTGCACCACCTCAAGCCTGCGCCAAGCCAGTCGGACGGGAGGGACACCCCTCCCGCCTGACCGGCGCCGAAACAGACTCTATTTAACGTTGGACTTGATGAAATCGATGATGCTGGCGGTCGGGGTGCCGGGGGTGAAGACGGCGGACACGCCGGCGTCTTTCAGCCCGGGGATGTCGGCGTCGGGGATGACGCCGCCGCCGATGATGAGGACGTCATTCATACCCTTGTCGCGGACCATATTGACGACCTTGGGGAAGAGCGTGTTATGTGCGCCCGACAGGAGGCTCATTGCCACTACATTGACGTCTTCCTGCAGAGCGGCTTCGGTGATTTGCTCACCGGTGTAGATTACCTCGAAGCCTGCGTCGCGAAGAGCGCGGGCTACGACTTTGGCGCCGCGGTCATGACCGTCGAGACCGGGCTTTGCTACCAATACACGAATACGTTTTTCCATCGTTCGTCCCTCCTATCTCTTCTCGTTACAGGCTGACATGCGCTTCGTATTCGCCGAACACTTTGCGCATCACGCCGCAGATTTCACCGAGGCTGGCGTATACTTTGACAGCATCGAGGATAAACGGCATGAGGTTTTTGTTCTCGTCCTTGCAGGCTTCCTCGAGGGCGGCCAGCTTGGCCTTGACGGCGGCGTTGTCACGCTCGGCCTTGACCTTGGCCAGCTTGTTCTTCTGGAACTCGCCGACGGCGGCGTCTACGCGCAGCAGGCCCTCGGGAGCCTTTTCCTTGATCTGGAACTGGTTGACGCCGACGATGATGCGCTGCTTGTTCTCGACATCCATCTGCCACCTGTAGGCGCTCTCCTGGATCTCCTTCTGGATGTAGCCCTTCTCGATGGCCGCAACGGCGCCGCCGAGGTCATCGATCTTCCTGATGTACTCCCAGCACTCTTTTTCGATCTTGTCGGTGAGGGCCTCCACGTAGTAGGAGCCGCCCAGCGGGTCGACCACGTCGGCCAGGCCGCTTTCGTAAGCGACGATCTGCTGGGTGCGGAGGGCGATGCGGACCGAATCTTCGGTCGGCAGGGCCAGCGCCTCGTCCTTGGAGTTGGTATGCAGGGACTGGGTGCCGCCCATGACGGCCGCCGCGGTCTGCAGAGCCACGCGGACGATGTTGTTGTCAGGCTGCTGGGCGGTGAGCATCGAGCCGGCGGTTTGGGTATGCACGCGCAGCATCCAGCTCTTGGGGTTCTTCGCGCCGAAGCGCTCCTTCATGACCTTGGCCCACACGCGACGCGAGGCGCGGAACTTGGCGACTTCCTCGAGCACGTTGTTGTGGGCGTTCCAGAAGAAGGACAAGCGGCCGGCGAAATCGTCGACGTTGAGGCCCGCCTTGATGGCGGCGTCGACGTAAGCGATGCCGTCGGCGATCGTGAAGGCGATCTCCTGGGAAGCGGTGGAACCGGCCTCGCGGATATGGTAGCCGGAAATCGAGATGGTGTTCCACTGGGGCACGTTCTGCGAGCAGTATTCGAAGATATTGGTGATCAGCCGCATCGAGGGCTTGGGCGGGAAGATATAGGTGCCGCGGGCGGCGTATTCCTTCAGGATGTCGTTCTGGATCGTGCCGTTGAGCTTGTCGGCGGGCACGCCCTGTTTCTCGGCGACCGCGATGTACATGGCCAGCAGGACGGCGGCCGGAGCGTTGATCGTCATCGAGGTCGAAACCTTGCCGAGGTCGATCTGGTCGAACAGGATCTCCATGTCCTTGAGAGTGTCGATGGCCACGCCCACTTTGCCGATTTCGCCTTCGGCGATGGAGTCATCGGAGTCGTAACCGATCTGGGTCGGCAGGTCGAAGGCGCAGGATAGGCCCGTGCCGCCCGACTCGAGCAGATAGCGGTAGCGTTTGTTGGACTCTTCGGCGGTCGAGAAGCCGGCGTACATACGCATGGTCCAGAAACGGCCGCGGTACATGGTCGGCTGCACGCCGCGGGTGAAGGGGTAATCACCCGGGAAGCCGAGGTCGCGCTCATAGTCGAACCCCTCAAGATCGAGCGGGGTGTAAAGACGGTTATGGGCGAGATTCTGGCGCTCGGGGTTCTTGGCCGCAATTTTTTCTACCTTGGCGGTATACTCGGCCATCTTGGCTTTCAGTGATTCATTTGCCATTCTTTTTTGTCCTCCTTTACTTGATTGCTATTTCACTTTCATAGTCCCGGTCTGCATGAACCGGGTATGCCAGGAAAGGGCTTCGTCGAGAAGATGCGGGGTGTGGGCCAGCCCGGTCGTTTTCTCGGCTCTTTCCAGGTAATCAAGCAACATCGGCTGGTAGTCGGGGTGGGCGCATTTGTTGATGATAACCCTGGCCCGCTCTTTCGGGCTCAGGCCGCGCACATCGGCTACGCCCCGCTCGCTGATGATGACGTCGATGTCGTGTTCGGTATGGTCGAAATGCGAGCACATCGGCACGATCGAGGAAATATCGCCTTTCTTGGCCACCGAGTTGGTGAAGAAGATGGTCAGGTAGCCGTTGCGGGCGAAGTCGCCGCTGCCGCCGATACCGTTCATCATCTTGGTCCCCATGATGTGGGTGGAATTGACATGCCCGAAGATGTCCACCTCGATGGCGGTGTTCATGGCGATGATCCCCAGCCGGCGGGCCGTTTCCGGGCCGTTGGCGATCTCCTGCGGGCGGAGGAGGATCTTCTTGCGGTATTCCTTGATATTGGCGTACAGGCGCTTGAGGCCGTCCGGCGACGGGGTCAGGGCGGTGCCGGAGGCGAAATCCAGCTTGTCGGCGTCCATCAAGTCGAACATGCCGTCCTGGATAACTTCGGTATAAACGGTGAGGTTCCTGTAAGGGGATTCGACCATGCCGGCCATAACGGCGTTCGCCACCGAGCCCACGCCCGACTGCAGCGGCAGCAGATTCTTCGGCAGGCGGCCATGCTTGATCTCGTTGTTGAAAAACTCGGTCGCATGGGCGCTCATCGCCTTGGCATCATCGTCGATCGCCGCCAGCGGACGGGTGACGTCGGGCAGGTCGCAGGGCACGATATAAGTTATCTTGCCCGGTCCGGCCTCGATGTATGGCGTACCGATACGGTCGTCCACCTTGACGATCGGAATGGGGCCGCGGTTGGGCGGATCCTTGGGAACATACACGTCGTGCATGCCTTCCAGCTCCAAAGGCTGGGTGGTGTTGACCTCGACGATGACGATATCGGCGCTCTGCAGGAACGACGCCGAATTGCCCAGCGAGGTCGTCGGCACGATATGGCCCTCTTCGGTGATGGCGCAGGCTTCGATGATGGCGACGTCGACCTTGCCGCCCAGGAACCCGTAGCGGGACATCTGGGCCACATGGGAAAGATGCATATCGATATATTGCACCTGTCCGTTGTTGATCTGCTTGCGCAGGGCGTCGTTGGTCTGGTACGGCAGGCGCTTGGCGATGCCGCCGACTTGCGCCAGCGCGCCGTCGAGCTCGCCGCCCACCGATGCGCCTGTCCACAGATTGATCTTGAACGGCTCCTTCTTCATGCGCTCGGCCAGCGCCAGAGGCACCGCCTTGGGATACCCGGCCGGCGTAAAACCGCTGGTGCCGATATTCATCCCCGGCTTGATGATGGCGGCCGCTTCCTCGGCGGATACGATCTTGGCGTGCAGCTCCTTGCAGCGCACCCTGTCCCTGATGTCGATCATTCTTTCCGACTCCTCCCCTAACCTTTTATATTATTATTTATAGAATACCCCTTCGCTACTCCAGGCCGCCCTTAGGCCGCACGAAAAAAGCACCCGGCCCGCTTCGCTAGTGCGAAACAAACCCTGGTGCAAGTTCACTACAACATCTATTATCTGCAAAATAATAGACCGCAAACCTGGACAGGTTAAAACCGCGCACTTCTAGTTTGGCCGCGCCGCCTCCCTGTCCATGCACCGTATAGCGATTCACTTCGTGAGCCGGGGAGCCGGCTCAAAATTATGTACCGGGCCATATACGATTACTTATGTTGGTATATATTCTCTCTGATTGCCCGAAATCCTTTTTCTTGCGTTAACAATCTTCGAACAATTTTTTCGGCCCCGCCACCACGAGGAACCTGGCCGGAAAAGCCGCATCATCCTGCCTGAGACAAGCCTCCGGCGGAACCGAAAAGACAACCAGGCTCAGGACGAGTCCGGTTGTCTCAATCCCCCCGTTACTGGCGGGATAGATAATACGATATACTCGACAGGCCCACCGACAGATCCTCGCTTACAAGACGGACATTCTCGGCTACATTGAGCTTGATGGGCGCAAAATTCCAAATTCCCCGGACCCCGGCGGCCACCAGCTTGTCGGCCACCTCCTGGGCGCTCTCGGCAGGCACGGTGATAACGCCGATGTGGATGTTCCGCTCGCGGGCCACCTCCTCCAGCCGGTCAAGGCTGTAAATCTCCACCCCGCCGATCAACTGGCCGATTTTCGCCGGATCCACATCGAACACCGCCGCGAGGTTGAACCCCAGCGAGGCGAAATTGCGATAATTGGCCAGGGCCCACCCCAGGTGGCCCACGCCGACGATGGCAATATTCCAGTTGCGGTGGAGCCCAAGAATCTCGCCGATATTTCTGATGAGTTCGCGGACGAAGTAACCCACGCCCTTTTTCCCGAACTCGCCGAACGATGCCAGATCCTTGCGGATTTGCTCGGGAGTCACGCCGATCCGGCGGCCGAGTTCCTCCGAGGAAATAATCTCCGTTCCTTCCTGCTGTATCAGGCGCAGAGTCCTGAAATATAGGGGCAAACGATCGATTGTCGCCTTAGAAATCACGATGTGCTCCTTCAAGCCTTAGCCCTCCCCACCCAGTTCTTCCGGCTCGTCTTATCAATTCCGTCTCCTGCGGATGAACTCCTGCTAGCGAAGCTGCCGTACGGCAACACTTTTTATAATAGTTCACAATGTTGCTATACAGTATGCGTTATGTTTCACATATTATAACGGAAATTACAACATTTGTCTACTCCGGCGCCGCCTGCCCCGGCTATCGGTACCCACTGAAAGGAGTGGGTCAATTCTTGTCGAATACATTATATTCAGAATAATAACGCGGAAAGGCAGGGACCGACTGATGGAAACCGGACAAGAAATCCTGCAGCATTACGTTTACGCCATGGCTACTCTCAACGATAGACAAATGACCGACGTCGGCGTGTGCATCTGCGACCTTGACAAAATATTGTTCTACCGGCCGGCGCGCACCCTCGACCTGAAAGTGGCGCCCGGAGACGCCATCAAGCCCGGCAGCGCCCTCTACCGCGCCATCCACGAAAAGCGCCGCGTGGTAGTCGTACAGGCTGACGCCTCCCTGTACGGCGTACCATATGTCGGGGTCGGCAGCCCCATCCTCGACGAAAAGAACGAAGTGATCGGCGCCATAACCATCTCGGAATCCACCCACCGCTACGACGTGCTGAAAAAAGCCTCGACCCAGGTAGGCCAAAACATCGAAGCCATCGCCAGCACGGCCGAGGAAATATCCGCCCAGACGCAAGAGATGGCCGCCGCCAGCCGGACGCTGACACAAACGCTCACAAATTCCCAGAACCGGGTCAAAGATACCGACCAAGTGCTCGGCCTCATCAAAACGATCGCCGGCCAGACCAACCTGCTGGGACTGAACGCCGCCATCGAAGCCGCCCGGGTCGGCGATCAGGGCCGCGGCTTCGGGGTGGTGGCCGAGGAAATCAGGAAACTGGCCACATCGACGGCGGAATCGGTGAAAAACATCGAGGAAATGATCAGGGCCATCCAGGAAGACAGCATCAACACCCGCGAGCAGATGGGCCAAATCGACGACATGATCTCCCAGATCGCCGGCGCCGTCACCCAGGTCGCCGAAGCCGCCCAGCACTTAAGCGGCATGGCCGGCAACCTCGGCGACCTCGCGGACGGGCTTATAGAAGCAAACTAGGTTTCGGCCGTTGATAAAGCCCCATCTGCGGCGCTCTGCCCGGATGGCCCACTCGACGTACGCAAAAGGACAAAAGCAAAAAACCGGGAGCTTGTGCTCCCGGTTTCTTCTTGCGCTTATTACCCGCGATGCTGCGCGTGGTAGTGGGTGTGGAGATACTTGTGCGACTTCTCGCCCAGCGGCTTGCCCAGCCAGGTGTCGTACAGCTCCTTCACCGCCGGGTTCTCGTGCGACTTCCTGAGCGTCATGCAGGAATCACATTCGTAGATCGCGTCGACGCGGGCCTGGCGGATCTCCTTGCACACCGGCAGAGGCTGTCCGCCGCCGCCGATGCAGCCGCCGGGGCAGGCCATGACCTCGATGAAGTGGTAGTCGGCCTCGCCGGCGCGGATCTTGTCGAGGAGAGTGCGGGCGTTTTGCAGCGTATGGGCGACCGCCACCTTCACCTTCAGGTCGCCCACCGGCACGACCGCTTCCTTGATGCCGGTCAGGCCGCGAACTTCCTTGAAATCGATGCAGCCCAGCTCCTTGCCGGTGACCACTTCGGCCACCGTCCGGAGCGCCGCCTCCATAACGCCGCCGGTGGCGCCGAAGATGACGGCCGCGCCGGTCGAAATGCCCAGCGGAGCGTCAAATTCTTCCTCCGGCAGCTTGTCGAAATCGAGGCCGGCTTCGCGGATCATGCGGCCGAGCTCGCGGGTGGTCAGAACGTAGTCGACGTCCTGGTAGCCGCTGGACCTCATCTCGGGACGGACGGCCTCGGCCTTCTTGGCGGTGCAGGGCATGATCGAAACGCTGACGATATCCTTCGGGTCGATCCCCTGCTTCTCGGGATAGTACGTCTTGGCCAGCGCGCCGAACATCTGCTGCGGCGATTTGGCGGTAGAGAGATGATCGAGGAGATCGGGGTACATCAACTCGATGAAGTTGATCCAGCCGGGGGAGCAGGAAGTGATCATCGGCAGCTTGCCGCCCGTGGTCAGGCGCTGGATGAACTCGTTGCCCTCCTCCAGGATGGTGAGGTCGGCGGTGAAGTCGGTGTCGAACACCCGGTCGAAACCGAGGCGGCGCAGGGCGGCAACCATCTTGCCGGTGACGACGCTGCCGGGGCCCATGCCGAGGGCTTCGCCCAGAGCCACGCGCACCGCCGGGGCGGTCTGCACGACAACATGCTTCTTGGGATCGTTGAGCGCCTGCCAGACAAGGTCGGTATCGTCCTTCTCGACGATCGCGGCCGTCGGGCAGACGGTGGCGCACTGGCCGCAGTAGGTGCAGGGCGCCTCATCGAGGCCCGTCATGAAGGCGGGGGCGACGGTGGTGCCGAAGCCGCGGTTGACGAAGCTGTACACATGCACGCCCTGCCGCTCGCTGCAAGCGCGGATGCAACGCCCGCACAGGATGCACTTGTTCTGGTCGCGGACCAGCGAAGGATTGTTGGCGTCGAGGGGCAGGTTCTTGCGCTCGCCCTCGAAGCGGATCTCGCGGATGCCGAGGTCGGCGGCGATCGACTGCAGCTCGCAATTCAGGTTGCGCTGGCAGGAAAAGCAATCGGGCGGATGATTGGCCAGCAGCAGCTCCACGACCATCTGGCGGGCTTCCCGGACCGCGGCGGTGTTGGTGCGCACGACCATGCCCTCGTTCACCGGGTAAACGCAGGAGGCCACCAGGCTGCGGGCGCCCTCAACCTCCACCATGCACACGCGGCAGGCCCCTTCCGGCCTCAGTTCGGGGTGGTAGCACAGGGTCGGCACCTTGATGCCTACCGACTGGGCGGCTTCGAGGACGGTGGCCGTTTTCGGCACCTGAACCTTCTGGCCGTCGATGGTTATATTGACCATATCCATGGTATCACACTCCTTCTCCCTTTAGCCCTTGATGATGGCCTTGAACGGGCACTTGGTCATGCAGGCGCCGCACTTGATGCAGATGGCCTGGTCGATGTCGTGGCGGGACTTGATCTCGCCGCTGATCGCCGACACCGGGCAGGTCTTGGTGCATAGGCCGCAGCCCTTGCAGGCCTCGGTGATCTTGTAGCCCGCCAGCTTGGTGCATGCCCCGGCCGGGCAGCGTTTTTCCTTGATATGGGCCTCGTACTCGTCGCGGAAATACCTGAGCGTGCTCAGAACGGGATTGGGAGCCGTCTGGCCGAGGCCACAGAGCGCCGAAGTCTTGATATTCTTGGCCATGCTCTCCAGCAGGGCGATATCGGATTCCTTGCCTTCGCCCTCGGTGATGCGGGTGAGGATCTCCAGCATCCGCTTGGTGCCCTCGCGGCAGGGGGTGCACTTGCCGCACGACTCGGCCTGGGTGAAGGTCAGGAAGAACTTGGCCAGGTCGACCATACAGGTCGTCTCGTCCATAACCACCAGACCGCCGGAGCCCATCATCGC
>JALHDI010000162.1 GCA_022839045.1 Sporomusaceae bacterium | reverse complement strand
GGCAGCTGACGAAGGTATTTCAGCGAGGAGTACCCTGTGCCGAAATCGTCGAGGTATATCCTCACGCCGAGGCGCCTCACCTCGGCCAGCTTGTCGATGTTGGCCTCGAAGTTTTCCATCAGCACGCTCTCGGTGATTTCGAGGGCGACGTCCCGCGGGTCCACGCCTGTCTCGCCGAGGACCTCCCGCACCCACCGGACGAAGTCGCCGCGGATCAGCTGGACCACCGACAGGTTGACGCTGACGACGAGGTGGCCGATGCCCCGACGGCGCAGGTCGGCGGCGAAAGAACAAGCGCTGCGGAAGACCCAGTCGCCGATCGGCACGATCAGGCCGGTTTCTTCCGCCACTTTGATGAATTCGCCGGGCATAACCATCCGGTCGGGGCGCTGCCAGCGGATCAAGGCTTCGAGGCCGCGTACGCGCCCCGTGGCCGCCTCGACGTACGGCTGGTACCACAGGCGCAGTTCCCCGTTCGGGATGGCCGCGCGCAGATCGTGCTCGAGCATCGTCTTCTGCCGCACCAGTTCGTCCATCGAGCGGTCGAAAAAGACATAGCGGTTCTTGCCGAACTCCTTGGCCTTGTACATGGCCAGATCGGCGTTCTTGAACAGTTCTTCGGCCGATGTCCCGTCGTCGGGGAACATGGTCAACCCGATGCTGACGGTGACGTACACGCTTTTGCCGTCGATACTGAGCGGGTTGGCGAAAATGGCCAGCAGCCTGTCGGCGTATTCGGCCGCCTGTCCGCGGCTGGCTCCTTCGAGGAGGACGATGAATTCGTCGCCGCCGACGCGGGCGACGAAATGGCGGTCATTATCAATGTCCCGCAGCCGCTGGCTTACGACGACGAGCAGCTTGTCGCCGTAGGAGTGGCCGAAGGTATCGTTTATGCCCTTGAAGTTGTCGAGGTCGATGAAGAGGATTGCCCCCCGCCGGCCTTCGTTCCCCACATCGGCAAGGGTTTCGAGTTCGCGGTTGAGCGCCGCCCGGTTGGCAATGCCGGTAAGCGTGTCATGGTAGGCCATATGGCGGACGAGGTCTTCTTTGGCCTTGCGTTCCGATATGTCGGTTATCGACCCCGCCATCCTGACGGGCCGGCCCGCCTCATCCATGAGCGCCTTGCCCCTGGTCACGATCCATTTTACGCCGCCGGGAGTATGTATCCTGTGCTCATAGGCGAAATGCGGGGTCTTGCCCTGCAAGTGGCTGCGCAGGGCGGCCAGAACCTTGCGCCGTTCCCCGACCGGCACGGCCTTGGCGAGTAAGCCGTCCAACCCGCCGACCCGCTGCCTTTCGAGGCCGACAAGTTCGCTGCAGCGTTCCGACATGTATATCTCGTTGGTGACGAAATCCCAGTCCCAGAGGCCGTCGTTGGCCCCGGCCAGGGAGAGCTTGTACCGTTCCTCGCTCTCCTGCAGCGCCCGCTGGGCGGCTTCGAGCGACTCATACTGGGCCCGCAGTTCCTCTTCGGAGGCGAGGACTTCCTCGTACAGGCTGCCGAGTTCTTCGTTGCTTTTGCGGAGGTTCCTTTCCGCCACCCGGCGGCGGCGAATGTTGTTGGTGAGGACGAGGATGCAGACGGCCATGACGATGATGACGGCGGCGGCGATGGCGATCACCTGCCGGTGTTGTTCGTAGAAGGACTGCGGCTTATTGACGAACACCGCGCCGTCCGGCGCCTTATCGGCGGGCAGGTTGTATCGCACGAGTTGCCGGTAGTCGATGACGGTACTGCTGTCCTGCGCATCGACGGGCGGAATGCCGGACGCCCGCTCGCCGGCCAGAATCCTCAGGGCGAGCGCCGCCGCCTCCTGCCCCTGCCGGCGGCCGCTGAGCACGCTCCCGCCAACCGCGCCGTAGCCTGTCTCGAAATCGTAGAGGATATAGACCGGCACGCGGCTATTTTCGGCGAAGAACCTGACGTAGCGTTCGAGCTCCATGACGTACCCCGCGGTATCGCGCGAATAGGTCGATACCAGCACGGCCGAGTCGTCGGGCAGACTCCTAAGCGTCGCGGCGATCATATCGCGATTGAGGTAGTTGAGGGGAATAACCGAGAGGCCCTCTTTGATGCGCGGGGCCGCCATTTCCACCGGCACCCACGTGACGGCGCCGCTCTCGGTGTTGTCGAACAGCAGGTAGATATATTTGAGGTTGGGGTTGAGAGCCGCCATCAGTTTAATGGTACCCTCGTAGTCGGGTTGCTCGTAAACGCCGGTGGCGTCGAACTCGCGGGCCAGCATGGTTTCGGCCGCCGCGCGGTAGACGCCGGAAAAGACCAGCGGGGCGCCGGAGAACAGCTCCTTCCGGTGCTGGAGGGCAAAGATGACGGCCATATCGTCGGTGGCCATCACGATGTCGATCTTTTGGGAGGCGTATTTCGCCTTGAGGAGTTCGTAGGTGAGGCGGAGGTTCTCCGGGGTCGGGTGGTTCTTCCAGTCGAGATACTCGACGTAAAATACCGGGTCGGCGCCGGAATTTCGCAACACGGAAATTATTCCGTCCGTCTGCTCGTCGGTCCACGGCAGGCCCTTGTTGTATGAATTGAGGATGAGCACCGTCGGCGAAGGCGGGGCCTGTTCGGCCGCAACGGGCTGCAGTCCGGTAAGGACGAGGATTATGCCGATGAGTAGCAGCTTCAAGGTCACGATACGACACCCCTTAGCGAAGTTGCCGCCGGGGGGAGTGTGCGGCGACAAACATGACTTTACCACCGCCCTCGCGTTTTCCTGCAAATAATGACACGAATTACAATTTTATTTATTTTTTCCCGAAAAAGGAAAAAGAGGGGTCAAGCGAGATACAGCCCCTCTTTCAGTATATAGTTCTCCACGCTCTCCGGAACGATGTACTTGATCGACCGACCCTTCTTGACCCGATCGCGGATGTCGGTGGAGGATATCTCCAGCTCGGGGGTGGTCAGGCGGTGGATGCGCTCCGCGCCCTTGGGCCCGAAGTGGCGGATGACGTCGTCGATGGCGCTGACGCAGCCGGGGCGGGTGGTGGCCACAAAATCGCACAGGTCGAGGAGTTCGTCGATGTTGTTCCAGGTGGGCAGGTCGCCGACCGCGTCGGCGCCGGTAATGAAGTAGAACTTCGCCCGGCCGGCGTAGTGCTCGTGAAGGAGCCTGATGGTATCGATGGTGTAAGAAGGCCCCGGACGCTCCATCTCGATGGCGGATACGAAGAAGTGGGGGTTGGAGTAGGTGGCCATTGCGGTCATGATATAGCGGTGCAGGGCGGGCGTGACCTGCGAATCCTGCTTGTGGGGCGGATTGGCGGCCGGGATGAACAGCACTTTATCAAGGCGGTATTCGATCCGCACCGCGTCCGCGGTGACGAGATGGCCGATATGGATGGGGTCGAAAGTCCCGCCCATTATGCCGACTTTTTGCGTCGTATTCATCGTTTCTCCTCTGCGCGCGCTCGTTCGTGCACCATAATTATAACAGAGGCTCGTCCCGGTGGGAAGAACAATATAAAACCGCCCCGCGAAAGGGGCGGTGAATTACAATGTACTAATCATATCCACCATTATCCTCACCATCGCCATCACGGCGGCGATGACGACGGCCGCCCTCAGGTAATCCATGAGGTCGTGCCGCGTTTTGTCGGTTTTCAGCCAGTTCCACAGGGCGTGGATGTAACCCATGCGCTCCGCTCCCGCATCCTTTTCTTGATATTATACCACAAGACGCGCCGTTTATTCATACCGCAGGGCTTCGATGGGGTCGAGCAGGGCGGCCTTGCGGGCCGGATAGAGACCGAAGAAGAGACCGATAATGACCGAGAATACGAAGGCGATCATGATCGACAGCGGCGACACCACCGTGTTCCAGCCGGCGAAGTAGGAGATGGCGTAGGAGCCGGCCATGCCGACGCCGATGCCGATGAGGCCGCCGGTGACGCCGATGACGATCGCCTCCGTCACCGACACCAGCATGATGTTCATGATGCCGATGCCGCCGACCACCAGCGAGATGGCGGCGATGTTGCCGAGCAGGAGGGTGATGGTGCTGGTGGTCTCCTGCGCCGTGGCCATTACGGCCGCCAGGTTGCGAACGGTGAAGTTGTCGGGCACGCCGGGCGCCAGCCGGTGGCGGGTCCGGAGCAGGGTGGTGATATCCTCCTGGACCTTGTCGATGACCTCGGGGCTCTCCGCCTGGACGCTGATGTTCTGCAGCCAGGTGACGCCCAGCAGGCGCTCCTGGGCGGTGGTCAGGGGCACGATGACGGTGTCGTCCTGGTCCTGCCCCATAGAGGACTGGCCTTTGGGCTCGAGGACGCCGATGACCCTGAAGGGGGCCATGTTGATGCGGATGGTCTGGCCGAGGGGCGAAAACTCGCCGAAGAGGTTGTCGGCGACCGTCTTGCCGATGACGGCCACCCGGGCGCGGGTGTCGATGTCCTTGCTGGTGAAGACGGTGCCGCTCTCGACGGCGAAATTGCGCACGTCGAGATATTCGGGGGTCGTTCCGAGAACGTTGGTGGTCCAGTTCTGGTTGCCGTACACCAGCTGGTAGGAGCGCTGGACGCTGGGCGCCACCGCGCTGACGCCGGCGATCTCCCGGTTTATGGCCTGGGCGTCGGCGTTGGTGAGGGTGGTGCTCGAGCCCGCCGCCAGGCGAACGCCGGTAGGGGTCGTAGCCCCCGGCATGACGATGATCAGGTTGGAGCCGAGGCCGGCGATGGAGGTTTCGACTTTCTGCCTAACGCCCATGCCGATCGAAACCATGGCGATGACCGCCCCCACGCCGATTATGATGCCGAGCATGGTGAGGAAGGCGCGGAGCTTGTTGGCCTTCAGGCCGTCGAGAGCGATGAGGACGCTTTCCCAAAACACGACGCCACCCCCTTAGTTCCGCTCGTCGCGGATTATTTTGCCGTCGCGGACGTGGACCACCCGTTTGGCGCAGGCGGCGATGTCCGGTTCGTGGGTGATGAGCACGACCGTCCGGCCCTGAGCGTTTAGGTCGTTGAAAATGGCCATAATCTCGTTGCCGGACTTGGTGTCGAGGTTGCCGGTAGGCTCGTCGGCCATGATGATGGCCGGGTCGTTGACGAGCGAACGGGCGATTGCCACCCGCTGGCGCTGGCCGCCGGACAGCTCGTTGGGCCGGTGATGCTGGCGGTCGCCCAGGCCGACGAGGCCCAGGGCCCAGGCAGCCTTCTCGGTCCTGGCGTGCTTGTCGACCCCGGCATATACCATCGGCAGGGCGACATTCTGCAGGGCCGACATGCGCGGCAGCAGGTTGAAGCTCTGGAAAACGAAGCCGATCTTGCGGTTGCGGATGACGGCCAGGGCATCGTCGCTCAGCGTGGCCACTTCCTCCCCGTCGAGGGCGTAAGAGCCGCTCGTCGGCCGATCGAGGCAGCCGAGGATGTTCATCAGGGTGGATTTGCCGGATCCGGACGGTCCCATGATGGCCGTGAACTCGCCGGCAGCCACGTCGAGGCTGACGCCGGCGAGGGCGTGGACGGTGGTGTCACCCATCTGATACGGATGCCGCGCAGCGGGTTGCCCCCCGGCGGGCCGCTCTGCGTGGTCTGGGGCTTGGTGGTCGATAGCACGACCTGATCGCCTTCCTTGAGACCGCTGGCGACTTCCACCCGGTCGTCGCTGGCCAGGCCGAGCTCAACGTTGACGTTCTGCGGTTTGCCATCCTTCATTACCTGGACGTACTGCTGGCCTTTGGTCTGTTTGACCGCCGACAGCGGCACGATGAGAATGTCCTTGCTCTCGCCCACGTGGACGGAAACCCTGGCGGTCATCGTCGGTTTCAGCAGCCCCTCGGGGTTGTCGATATCGACGGTGACCGGGTAATAGACGACGTTCTGGGTGATGGTGGCTTTGTTCGAAACGTTGGACACGACGCCGGTGAAGGTCTTCCCAGGGTAGGAATCAACGGTAAAGCTCACCTTCTGCCCGTTCTTGACCCGGCCGATGTCCGATTCGTCAACCTGGACGGCGATCTGCATCTTCGACATGTCGGCGATGGTCATCAGCACCATCGGCGTGGATATGCCGGGAGAAACCGTCTGGCCGGCAGGAATGGGCTTGCCGATGACGACGCCGTCGATGGGAGCTTTGATGACGGTGTCGTTGAGCTGGGAAGCCGCGTCGTCATAGGCGGCCTGCGCCACCTGGTACTCCATGCGGGCTGCGTCGAGCTGCTGGGTGGACAGGGCGCCGATGGCCGCCAGACGGCTGGTGCGCTCGAAATTGGCGGCGGAGTTGGCAAGCTTCGCCTGGGCCTGGGACACCGTCGTCCTCAGGCGGTCGTCGTCGAGCAGAATGAGCACTTGCTCGGTCTTGACCGTATCGTTCTCGTTCACCTTGACCTCGACGATGCGGCCGGTGATTTTCGAGCTGACATCGACGCTGTTGACCGGCGATATCGTGCCGGTGGCCGACACCACCGACTGGATGTCGCCGCGCTCGACGGCCGCCACCGTGCCGGTGAAGGCCGGTTTGCTGCTCTTGGCGTAATAGTCGCTGCCGAATTTGGCCACCGCCGCCAGGATAATCAGAGCGATGAGCCACCACTTGTACTGCCGGATTTTCTGCCACATGGCCTGCATAGCAAGCACCCCCTGGATCTTTCTATCTTCAGTGTACACACGGCTGACTGACTAGTCAATCGGGTGATGGCGCCCCTTCCGGCCTGTCAATGCCGTCCAGGGCTTGTAATATAAGGTATTGCGGGTGTTTGTGAAAAATGTGTGAAATATGGAAAAAACGGGGAAGGCGGGTGCGTCAGGGCAGCGGCGGCCCTTTGCCTATCTTTATAATACTTGTACTTCGTAGTAAATTTGTGACACCGTCGGTATGCTGCCGGCGATTGCAGCTGAACAAATACGGCGCAACCCCCCTGGTTTACGAGACACCAGGAGGGTTGCCGCTTTTTATTATACCCGTTTACCTGATCTGCCCAGTTCCGTTGATCAGGTACTTGACGCTCGTCAGCTCGCGCAGGCCCATGGGGCCGCGGGCATGGAGCTTCTGGGTGCTGATGCCGATCTCCGCCCCGAAGCCGAATTCGAACCCGTCGGTGAAGCGGGTGGATGCGTTGACGTACACGGCGGCGGCGTCGACCTCGGCCTGGAAACGGCGGGCGCTCTCCAGGTCGCTGGTGACGATCGCCTCCGAATGGCGGGTGCCGTAGGCGGCGATGTGGGCCAGCGCCTCGGCGAGGCTGCTGACCACCTTCACGGAGACGATGAGATCGTGATACTCGGTGGCCCAGTCGGCGTCCCCGGCCTCTTTGACCGCCGGGTGGAAACACATGGTTTCCGTGCAGCCGCGCACCTCCACCCCCACCTCATGATAAGCGGCCAGCATCGGCGGCAGGAAGTCCTCGGCCACCGCCCGGTGGACGAGGAGCGTCTCCATGGCGTTGCAGACCCCGGGCCGGGATACCTTGGCGTTGAAGGCGATATCCTTGGCCATCGTCAGGTCGGCGCTGGCATCCACGAAAACGTGGCAGACGCCGATGCCCGTCTCGATGACAGGCACGGTGCTGTTTTCCACCACCGTCTGGATGAGGCCGGCCCCGCCGCGGGGGATGATGACGTCGATGTACTCGTTGAGCTTGAGCATGGCGTTGACCGCCGCGCGGTCGGTGGTGGCGATCAGTTGGATGGCCCCGGCCGGCGCCCCCGCTCCCTCGGCCGCCGCGGCCAGGATGCCGGCAACCGCCAGGTTGGAATGGATGGCTTCCGAGCCGCCGCGCAGAATGACGGCGTTGCCGGCCTTCAGGCACAGGCCGGCGGCGTCGGCGGTGACGTTGGGGCGGGCCTCGTAGATGATACCGATGACCCCGAGCGGCACCCGCACCTTGGCGATGGCAAGGCCGTTGGGGCGTTGCCAGCCTTCGACGGTCTCCCCTACCGGGTCGGGCAGGGCGGCGAGCTGCCGCAGGCCGGCGGCCATATCGGCGATCCGCGCCTTTGTCAGGGCGAGCCGGTCGAGGAGGGCGGTCGACATACCCTTAGATCGCCCGGCGGCCATATCCTCGGCGTTGGCGGCGAGGATGGCGTCAGCGCCCGCCTCCAGGCCGTCGGCCATGGCATAAAGCGCCTTATTCTTCACCGTCGCCGTCGTTATGGCCAGCTTGGCAGCCGCTTTTTTGGCGATAGCGCCCTTCTCTTTCAGTTCGGCCAGATAATCCATGTAAAAATCCCCTCCTCAAACAAGCAAAACCATGTTATCGCGGTGAATGACCTCGTCGTAGGGCTTGCCGCCCAGGATAGCGGCGATCTCGTTGGTATGGGCGCCCATTATCCGGCGGGTGTCGGCCGCGTTGTAGTTGGCGATGCCGCGGGCGATCTCGCGCCCTTCGGCGGTGAGGATGCGGATGGTGTTGCCGTGCTCGAAGCCGCCGTCCACCGCCTTGATGCCGGCGGCCAGCAGGCTCGCGCCCCGCAGGATGGCCTGCTCGCAGCCCTTGTCGACCGTCACCGCGCCGCGGATGCGGGCCCCGAACGCCAGCCAGCGTTTGCGGACCTGCAGGCGGTTGACCTTCGGCAGGAAGATCGTGCCGATTTCCGCGCCGCTCAGTATCTCCCGCACCACCCCGCCGTGCGCCCCGGAGGCGATGACCATCACGACCCCGGTGTTGACGGCGATCTTGGCGGCCTGGATCTTGGTGTGCATGCCGCCGGTGCCCTTATCGGTGCCGGGGCCGCCAGCCAGGGCTTCGACCGCCGGCGTGATGTCGGCGACCTCGGGGACGAGCGTCGCCGCCGGGTCGGTCTGGGGGTTGGCGGTGTAGAGGCCCTCGATGTCGGACAGGATAATGAGCAGGTCGGCCTCGACGATGCTGGCCACCATGGCCGAAAGGGTGTCGTTGTCGCCGATCTTAAGCTCGTCGACGGCGACGGCGTCGTTCTCGTTGATGACCGGCACCACCCCCATCGACAGCAGCGTCAAGAGGGTATTGCGGGAATTGGCGTAGCGGCTGCGGTTGACCGAGTCCTCCCTCGTCAGCAGGACCTGGGCCACCACCTGGCCGTACTCGCCGAACAGTTTCTCGTAGGTGTGCATGAGGATGCCCTGGCCCACGGCCGCGGCAGCCTGTTTCTCGGGAATGGTCTTAGGTTTTTCTTTTAGCCCCAGCCGGTCCATGCCCGCCGCCACCGCGCCGGACGTTACCAGCAGTATTTGTTTTCCCTGGTTTGCCAGATCGGACAGTTCCCGCACCAGCTTTTCGATTCCCTGCAGATTTAGCTTGCCGGTGCTGTGGGTCAACGTACTTGAGCCCACTTTGACGACGATCCGCTTGGCCTCTCCCAGGCTCCGCCTGGTAAGCATAATTCTCTCTCCCGTCCTTTTTCAGCCCCGGTACCGGCTTGCCCGCGCCGCGCGGCTTCGGTCCGAAGGCCCTCTCCGCGGCCGGTTTCGCCGCGCCGCGCGGCTTGGGCCCAAAAGCTTTCTCGGTGGCCGGTGTGGCCTTCCCCCGCAGTTTTGGCCCAAAGGTTTTTTCGCCGCCCGGTATAGCCGCGCCCCGCGGTTTCGGCGCGAAGATTCTTGCCGCGGCCGGCTTGGCGGCACCACGCGGCTTGGGCCCGAAGGCCTTTTCGGCGCTCGGTTTGGCGGCGGCGCGCGGCTTGGGTTTCGCCGGCCGTTCCACCGCCGGCGGCGCGGCCTTCCGGCCGCGGGGAATTCGATCTTCGGCTTCTCGGTGTTGCGCTTGAACAGCAGGCCGTTGCGGCCGATGACCTGGACGAGCTCGGCCCCTACGCCCTCGGCGAGTTGGGCGATGGCGGTCGCCGGCTCCTCGGGGCTATTCTTGAGCACCCGCACCTTGATAAGCTCCCGTCCGGCGATGACGCCCGCCGCTCCCGATACCACCGACGGAGCGACGCCGGCCTTGCCGATCTGCACCACCGGCTCCAGCTTGCCGCCGAGCGCCTTGAGGTAGCGTTTTTCCTTGTTGGTCAGCATTAGCTCACCCCGCCTTCCTTTCCCGGCTGTTCCATACTTCGTCCAGCCCGGACTATGATTCCTTGAATTCGAACTCCGCGCCCCGGATGCGGACGGTGTCGCCCTCCTGGATGCCACGCTCCTTGAGGTCGGCTTCGATGCCGAGCCGCCGCCAGGCGAGCTGGAAGCGGCGGAGGGCCTCGTCGTTGGCGAAGTTCGTCATGGCGACGATCTTCTCGATCTCCTTGCCCTCGACGACATACGCGCCGTCGTCGTCGCGCCGGATGGTGAAAGGCTCCTCCGGTTTAGCGGTGTAGACGACGGTGTCGACGGGCGGAGCAGGCTCGTCCTTGTATTCGGCCAGCAGGGCCACGGCCCGGTCCAAGAGCGCGGGCAGCCCGTCGCCGGTGGCGGCGGATACGGGGAATATCTCCCGCCCCTCCTTGGCCATGTGCTCGGCCACCCGCGGGTAGTTCTCCCGCGCTTCCGGCAGGTCCATCTTGTTGGCGGCCACGATCTGCGGCCGCGACGCCAGGCGCTCGCTGTACAGCTTGAGTTCGTCGTTGATCTTGTGGTAGTCCTCGATCGGGTCGCGACCTTCCAGTCCGGATACGTCGAGCACGTGGATAATGATCCGTGTCCTTTCGATGTGACGGAGGAAATCGTGGCCGAGGCCCTTGCCCTCGTGGGCGCCCTCGATCAGGCCGGGGATGTCGGCCAGCACGAAGCTCTGGGCCTCCCGCACGCTGACCACGCCGAGCACCGGCGTGAGGGTGGTGAAATGATAGGCTGCGATCTCGGGCTTGGCGGCGGATACCCTGGCCAGGAGGCTGGATTTGCCGACGCTAGGGTAGCCCACCAGGCCGACATCGGCCAGCACCTTGAGCTCGAGGAGCAGGCTGCGCTCGTCGCCCGGCTCGCCGCGCTCGGCGAAGGTGGGGGCGCGGTGGACGCTGGACACGAAGCGGGCGTTGCCCCGCCCGCCGCGGCCGCCTTTGGCGGCCACCAGTTCCTGACCCTCGGCGGTCAGGTCGCCGAGGACCTCGCCGGTGGTTTCGTCGCGCACCACCGTTCCCGGCGGCACCTTGATATAGAGGTTGTCGGCCTGACGGCCGTGCATGTTGCTGGTCTGGCCCTTGTCCCCCGAATCGGCCTTGAATTTGCGCTTGTAGCGGAAATCGATGAGGGTGTTGAGGCTGGAGTCGACGATAAGCACGATGTCGCCGCCGCGGCCGCCGTCGCCGCCGCTGGGGCCGCCCTTGGGAACGAACTTCTCGCGGCGGAAGCTGGACATGCCGTCGCCGCCGTCCCCGGCCTTAACATGGATTTTTGCCCGGTCTATGAACATCGAATCACCTTTATTTCTGAAAACGTCGCATTGTGTGTAATATATGCCAGCGGGCGGAAATTTATGAGCCGGCGGTGCGCCGGCAGGCCGGCTGCCTGGTATGCTGGCGGAGCGGCCCGGCCAAGAGCTCGGGGTCTTTGGCCAGGTCCTCTATGTAGGCCATGGCCTTTTCGGTCCGGCCGAGCTGCAGCAGGGCGTGAACGACCTGGATGTGGTTGATGAAATCGTGGCGCTGCGCCCTGAGCGATCTTACCAGTTCCTCGCAGACCTCGTCGGCCATAGGCCTCACCTCCCGGCAAAACGGTATGTTACCCTTCGCGCCATCAAGGCAAAAATCCTGCAATAGCGGCCGTTGATAACCGCCCATCTGCGGCGTTGCTCCTCAAAACGCTTGCTAGCGTACGCTCCGAGTACGCGCGCGGTGCGCCTTGCATCTGGACGGTTCTGAACGGCCACAAAATCACAGTGCCCGCGGAGTTGACCGCGGGCACTCGCTGGTTACACTATAGCTTCTTCTACAGGGTAAACGCTGATCTGTCGGTTCTCGCGGCCCTTGCGCTCGAAGGCCACCTTGCCGGCGACCTTCGCGAACAGGGTGTCGTCCTTGCCGATGCCGACGTTCTTGCCGGGGTGGAAGTGGGTGCCGCGCTGGCGGACGAGGATGCTGCCGGCGGTAACCACCTGGCCGTCGTGGCGTTTCACGCCCAGTCGTTTGGACTCGCTGTCGCGGCCGTTGCGCGAGCTGCCGACGCCTTTTTTATGGGCAAACAGCTGAATATCGAATTTGAACATTGCCTTCACCTCCTGTGTTCGGTTATGCGAACACTCTGCGGACTTTGTTTCGCAATCTCGGCCAGGCCGAGGAGCATTGTTTCCAGTATGGCGCCCGTCGCTGCGTCGGGAGCGCCTTTGAGTTTAAGTATCAGTTTGCCTGACCCGATGTCGAGGTCGATATCCCGTCCCAGATGCCTTTCCAGCCCTAGCACCGCTGTCTGGGTAAGAGCCGCTATTCCTGCGCAGAATACATCTTTTCCGTGAGGCGCGGTATTAGCATGCCCGTTGGCCGCAAACCCGGTGATAGCGCCGGCGGCGTCGCGGTAGATGTCGATCCTGACCATATCAGGCCTTGATTTTTTCGATGACAACCTTGGTGAACGGTTGGCGATGGCCCTGGCGGCGGCGGTAGTTGGACTTCGCCTTGTACTTGAAGACGAGGATCTTCTTGCCTTTGCCGTGCTCGACCACCTTGCCGGTGACCTTGGCGCCGGACACAACCGGCGTGCCTACGACCAGTTCGCCTTTCTTGACGACGGCCAGGACGCGGTCGAAGGTCACGGTGTCGCCTTCGCCATTTTCCAGCTTCTCGACGAGCACTTCGTCGCCTTCGCTGACGCGGTACTGCTTGCCGCCGGTCTCGATGATTGCGTAAACCACATTTAC
>JALHDI010000161.1 GCA_022839045.1 Sporomusaceae bacterium | reverse complement strand
CTCACCCCCGAAGAATACGAAGCCGTCAAACTCCACCCCACCTTCGGCTACGACCTCCTCAAAAACAACGACTACCTAGACGCTGCCAACAAAATCATCCTCTACCACCACGAGCGCTGGGACGGCGAAGGCTACCCCTACGGACTCAAAGGCACCCAGATACCCTACCTAGCGCGTATCTGCGCCGTCGCCGACGCCGCCGCCGCCATGGCCGAAGACCGGCCCTACCGCAAAGCCCTCACCCCCGCCGCCATCGTCGCCGAAATCCGGCGCAACGCCCAGACCCAGTTCGACCCCGGCATCGTCGCCGTCTTCGGCATCCTCGCCTCCTGCGTCCTTCCCGTCGTCGCCGATGCCCGCCTCACGAAAGAATTCAAAACGGTCCCCGGGGCCTGAGCCCGCGGGGACCGCACTTTTTTGCTTTTCCTGCCTCACTCCTCGGCGACGTGGCGGCGGCCGGAAAAACACCGTCCACCGCTCCTCAGCCGATCATTTTTTCGTCGCCTTCACCACGATCCCCTTGCCGTCAAACTCCACCTCCGTGCCGGCCTCATAAACCAGCTTCGCGGCAACGCCCGTCGAAAACTTGTTGTAGCCGAGCAAATTAGTGTCCTTATCCAGCGTGCCCATGAGCACCTCGCCCTTCTCGTTCAGCTTCACCGGCTTCTTCCCCTTAAACTCCACGTACCCCGGGCAGGCCGTGCCGTCCTTGTAATTCTCGTTCAATAACTGCTGCCAGCCCGCCGGGCGCAAATAACTGTCGTCGTTCAGCGTGCAGCTCGCCAGCATCCCGTTCTTATGAAAACTGATCTCGCCGTCGGCGACCAATAAATGATTCGAATAATTCAGCATGATGCTCTGGTTGGCCCCGTCGAGCGTCCCGAACACAACCTCGCCCCGGTCGTTGAACACGACCCTCGTATCGCCCTGGAACGGTAAAACCCTGTAACGCGGCCCCGAATCGACATACATCGGCACATACATATACGTCGGCGGCGTATAGGATGACTTCATTGCATCCTGCCCCTGGTCCTTACCCGTTTCGTACGGCAGGCTTATGCCTTCCGCCAGTATCCCCTCCAGCACCTCGCCGTACTCGTTCAGCGTAACGACCGTCCCCTTCTTGAACATCGGAATCTCGCTCCGCTTCGCCACGATCACCCCCGGCGGCGTTATCCGCGTGTTCTCCTCCAAGGTCCGGGTAACCTGCGCCGCATCCGCCCCCGCATTGCCGCCCATGACCAGCAGGACCGCCAGCGCCGCCCCGGTCAACACCCGTGAAAAAACAACTACCACAACAACACCCCGTTCCTTTTGATTCCTTATCCCCGCCGCCGGCGAAAGTCCGTCTCGGCAACGCGGAAAGGCTACAATATAAAAATTCTCCAGATGGAATTAATTCCCTCCTCAAATTCCCTCCACAACTTCTTCCTTCTTCGCCGAATTTTCGCCGCAAAAAAAGCCCGCAGTTCATTTGCCTGCAGGCTTCGAATTTCCCATGGTACCTATATACCATTTGACAATATCAAAAATCTCTGCGAATTAGACTGGAACATTAATAGGCAAAACAAAACAAAAAATAGTTACAAAATGGCACAGACTTCCACCAAGTACAAAAAGATGCCATATCGTATGATTAAAAGAGAGCTTTCGGCAAAGATAGAAAATAGCGCCAATTGTGTATAAAAAACCGCCAGCCACTAACCAGTAAAGCCCTGCGATAGGTAATACAGCAGCAATGGGCTTGATAAAAAAAATAATTAACCAACCCATAACTATATAACACAATGTTGAAAATACCTTAAACCGTTTTACGAATAAAATCTGCTGGATGATACCGATTAAAGCCAATCCCCAAACCACTCCGAAGATAGTCCACCCCAACTTACCCTGCAATATAACGAGACAAAAAGGGGTATATGTTCCGGCAATCAACAGGTAAATAGCGGCATGGTCGCAGATTTTGAAGATATATTTTGCCTTCTCATTTCTGAAGCTGTGATATAGCGTAGACGCCAGATATAGTAACAACAGCGAAGTTCCATATATGCTGAAACTGACGCGATGCCAAATGTTGCCGTACAAATAAGCAGCAACTAATAGGGCAACAAGTCCTGCCATTGATAAGGTAGCGCCAAAACCGTGGGTTACAGCGTTCAGTATTTCTTCCAGCCTGTCACGGTTTGAAGTTAGCGTAGACACTAACGGTCCCTTCTCCCTGATTTGGTTTCATCTCTACTCTTGATTATAGCATTAATTATACGATTCCTATACACTAACGTAAAAAAGGCTTCTAGGTCAATCCCTAGAAGCCTTGTACTTCCTATGGTGCGGTAGAGTGGATTTGAACCACCACGAGGTTGCCCCCGCCAGCCCCTCAAGCTGGTGCGTCTGCCGTTCCGCCACTACCGCATAGTTTGGAGGGTTGTAAGGTTAGATGGTGCGGTCGAGTGGATTTGAACCACCACGAGGTTGCCCCCACTAGCTCCTGAGGCTAGCGCGTCTGCCGTTCCGCCACGACCGCGTCTTCATCATTGAGTCGCCGTTTTTGGCGACAAAATTATCTTACCACAAGCCCCCGTCCCAGTCAATACCTTGTCTGCTACCTTTTTTTAGTCAAGCCCCACTCGCGCGCGTTCCAAAGATTGCCGGCCTGGGTCGGGTTCGGCTTATAGTTTACCACCGTATCGCGCACCGCGTCAACATTCGAGCGGAAATACAGCGGGATCACCGGCGTCTCCTGCACGATCAGCTCCTGGATGCGGAGATAAGCCTGCCTGCGCGCCTCCACATCCACCAGCCGCGCCCCCTGCTCGGTCAGGCTGTCCACCTCGGGGTGCCGCCAGCCGGCGTAATTCTGCCCCTGGTAGTTGTTGCCCGCCGCCGGGATATTGCGCGAATGCCATAGGCTGGCGTTATCGGGATCGAGCCCCGCCACCCAGGCGAACATCGCCGCCTCGAAGCGGCGGGCCCGCAGCACGTCGCCGAAAAACGCCGGCACATCCACCAGCCGCACCGTCGCCTCCACGCCCGCCTCCCTGAGCTGCTGCACGATCTCGTGGGCCACCGCCTCCCGCGTCTTATTGCCCGCCGTCGTCGCCAGGCTGAAAGCCAGGCGCCGTCCGTCCTTGGCAAACACGCCGTCCGCCCCTTGCTTGAAGCCCGCCTGCGCGAGCAGCTCGCGGGCCGCCGCCACATCGCGGCCCGGCGGCTTCAGCACCGGGTTAAACGCCCACGACAGCGGCGACTGGTCGCCCATCGCCACGCTGGCCGCGCCCTTGACCACATTGGTCACGATCGCCTGACGGTCGAGCGCCAGGGCGATCGCCCGCCGCACCCGCGCATCCTGGAAAAGGGCGTTGTCCAGGTTGAAATCGAGATGCTCCCAGATCATGTTCGGCGTCATCACCGCCCTCACCCCGCTCACCGCCTTCACCTGGTCCAGCTGGGCGATGCCCACATTGCTGACGATATCCACCTCGCCAGCCTTGATCTGCGTAAGCATGATATTGTTGTCCGGGATGATCTTGTACAAAATGCCGTCCAGGTTCGGGCGGCCCTTGAAATACCCCGGGTTGGCCTCCAGCACGATCGCCTCCGCCAGGCGCCACTCCCTGAACTTGAACGGTCCCGTCCCCACCGGCGCGCGGTTGAAAGGCGCCTTGTTCACATCCTCCGCGTTCGCCAGCAAATGACGGGGGAGGATAGTCGTGAACAGCGTCAGATACGGCGCGTAATACTGCCGGAACCTCACCACCACCGTCAGCGCGTCCGGGGTATCCACCGCGCTTATCTTATCGTAGCCGTCGCGGGAAACCACGTTGACCCGCCTGTTCATGATCGTCTCCCACGTGAACTTCACATCGGCGGACGTGAACGGCGTCCCGTCGTGCCAGGTAACCCCCGGCCGCAGACGATAAGTAACCGTCAGGCCGTCCGGGCTGACGCCGCCGTTCTGCAGCGTCGGCACATCGCTCGCCAGGTCGGCCACCCATTCGCCCTTATCGTTCACCTGCACCAGGCCGCTGAAGATCAGGCTGCCCACCTCGGCGGTCGCCACCAGATCGGAAAGCAGCGGATTGAGCGTGTTCGGCTCCAGCAGGCTGCCGTAAATCAGCTGCCCGCCGGGCACCATCTTCGCGGGCGACGGCGCCGCCGGCGTCCCCGGCTGCCCCGCCTTCTCGCGGCCGCACCCCGCCC
>JALHDI010000035.1:11370-48425 GCA_022839045.1 Sporomusaceae bacterium | reverse complement strand
CCGTTGCCGCGTGAACGATCGTGTAATTGGACGGCCGTTCGTCCATAGTCGCCAGAAGGTTCTTAATCGATTCTTTGTCGCCGACCAGCAGCGGTTCGATCACATCCGCCCTGGCCGCCTGGATGACGGCTTCCAGCGTATGCCCATCCTGGGCCGCCACGACCGCGACCGTCCGTTTCTTCTTGCTTTTTGCCCGCACCGTTTCGATAAGCTGCTCGAAATTCCGGTAGATCATGTCACTGTCCCTTCCCTGTCAACATCTTTGAGAATTGATTCATAAACACTCACACTGCCGCGGTTTGGCGGTGAACATGCTTACGGCGACTAACGCCAGCAAACTTGCCAGCAGCCCGGGATACAGCGGGTCCATCCCCGTCGGGAACGCCAGTTTCCACGCGACGTTGGTCAGTGGGCCCAGCAGCGCCGCGGCGATGCCCGCCGCGGGGGTCACCCGGCTGGGGAAGAAAATCGCTCCGAGGAGCGGCAACAGGACGGTGCAGCCGCGCAGCCCCATGGACATAAAGCTCCAGCCCAGAATCAGGCTGCCGGCGTTGCCGCTGACGAAGAGCAGCGCAACGAGAGAAATCGCCACGATGATGCCGCGCTGGACCAGCAAGGCCTTCTTGGCGTCCGCCCGGGGGCAGTAAAAACGCAGATACAAATCTTTGGTGATCATCGTCGAAATGCCCAGCGTCAGTCCCGCCCAAGTGCCCACCACCGAAATGAGCAAGGTGGCCATGACTACCCCTGCCAGAACAGGGGGCAAAAACTTCAGTACAAAGACGGGCAGCACTTCGCTGGAAACCGTATCCGGGAAATTTATCCGCATGAACAGGCCGACCAGGATGCCGCCGATGCCGATCGGCGGGATGAGCAGCGCCGAAATGAGGGCGCTTTTGCGGGCATCGGGCACGTTTCTGGCCGACGACAGCGCCTGAAAGTAGGTCTGGGTAGACAAAACGCCCACGATCAAGGAAAACCCGGCGGCCAAATCCTTGCCGACGCCGCGCCCGAACAGGGAAAACCAGGGGCTTGAAGGCAGCTTGGCCGCAAGGCCTTCGACGCCGCCGACCGCTGTAAACGCCGTAACGCCGCAGGCCAGTATGGCGAGATAGAGTAAAATCAGTTTTACGACCCCGGTCAGCCCTGTTCCCCAAACGCCGCCGAAGAGCACGTAGGCGAGCACCAGGACCAAACCGACAACAGCGGCCAGCGACGGCTGAATGGGAAAAATCGAGGTGACCAGCGCGCAAAACGCCAAAACTTGGGCTATGAGGTTAAAAAAAATACCGATCGACGTAAATACGCTTGAGACCGGACCGATATTTGTCCCGTAAGTTTTTACCAGATATTGCGGCAGGGTATCCACCGCGCTTTCCCATAGCGGCCGCACCATCCAGAGTCCCATAATGGCCACAGCAATCCCCGCGCCCAGCGTGAACCACCAGGCGGAAAGGCCGAACTGGAAAGCCAGCTGAGCCGTACCTATCGTTGAAGAGCCGCCTACGAGCGTTCCCATGAGGGTACCGGCGACAATAGCTGGCGAAACGCTGCGACTACCGGTGGAAAAATCGGCGGCGGACTTTACTCTGCGCCCGGCATAGACCCCAACCGCCGAGACTAGCGCAAGTGTGACGACAATACCCACAATGTGACCAGCACCCAAAAGCGACAAAAGATTGCCTCCCTTCCTGATCTTTCCGGCGCGTCCCTGCAGGCGTCGCGGCCGCCCGCCGCGCTTTCGCACGACGGGCTTCACTTCCCGCTAAAGCGCTTCCACGACGGTCGTCATGCCCATGCCGCCGGCTACGCAAAGCGTGGCAAGACCGTATTTGAGGCGTCGGCGGCGCATCTCATGGATAAGGGTCACGATGATGCGCGAGCCGGAGCTGCCCACCGGATGGCCGAGCGCGATGGCGCCGCCGTTGACGTTTACTATTGCGGGGTTAAGACCAAGCTCCCGGATGCAGCCCAACGACTGGGCCGCAAACGCTTCGTTGAGTTCGATCAATTGTATGTCCGCCAGCGAAAGGCCGGCATTCTTCAGCGCCTTTTTCGTTGCCGGAACGGGGCCGAGGCCCATCACCCGCGGGTCGACGCCCGCCGCCGCGAAACCGCGTATTGCGCCGACCGGTTCAAGGCCGAGCTCGCGCGCTTTCCCGCCCGACATCATCAGCAGCATGGAGGCGCCGTCGTTGCGCCCCGAAGAGTTGCCCGCCGTAACGGTGCCTTTCCCGTCGGCGCGAAAAACAGGCTTCAGTTTTGCGAGCGCCTCCAGGGACGTCGCCCGGGGGAACTCGTCGGTAGCGAATATCAGCGGCTCCTTGTTTTTACCTTGCGGCACGGCGACCGGCACGATCTCATCCTTGAACCGCCCGGCCGCGATGGCGGCGGCGGCTTTCACCTGCGATTCGTACGCGAAAGCATCCTGGTCTTCCCGGCTGATATTCATGCGTTCCGCCACATTCTCGGCGGTCATGCCCATATTGAACCGGCCGTAGATGTCCTGCGGCTGAGAACAAAACTGCCCTTCGGTCAGGGAGTCGAGCAGCTCCTTATTGCCTGTCCCCAGCCCGTAGCGTGCATTGCGGAAATAGAATACCGCGTTGCTCATGCTTTCCGTTCCGCCGGCGAGGATCATCTCGCACTGCCCGGCTTGAATCGCCATCGCTCCGTTGACGACCGCGGTCATGCCGGATGCGCATTGGCGCATGACGGTGTAAGCCGGCACCTCCTCCGGTATGCCGCACCTGAGCGCGGCAATGCGCGCGATATTGGGATTATCGGAGCTCTGCCGGCAATGGCCGAGAATGACCTCGTCAACCACTGCGGGCTCGATACCTGCTCTTTTAATTGTGCCGTCGATCACGGCGCAGGCCAGATCGTCGGGCGTCAGCGGCTTCAGGCTGCCGCCCATATTGCCGACCGCCGTGCGGCAAGCGTCGACGATAACAACATCTCTCACGCTATACACCTCAATCTTCTCGTACGGCGGATTTTTCAGAGCCTGTACGGCTGACTAACGATGCCTTTTCAGGCCGAGAATCCGTCGCGTTTCCTCCGCCGTCGCAATCTGCCTGCCTACCACCTTGGCGAGTTCGACGGCGCGCGCCACGAGCTGGGCGTTCGTCGCAGGGACGCCCTTTTCCATAAACACGTTGTCCTCGAGCCCCACGCGCAGCCCGTCGCAGCCTGCGGCAAGGCCGGCGAGCATCATCGGCACATGGCTCTTGCCGATGCCTGTTATCGACCACGTGGAACCCTGCGGAAGCTTCGGCAGCAAATAAGCGAGGCTCTCGATGTTGCCCGGCATGCCGCCCGGCACGTCGAGCACGAACTGGTAATGGCAGGGCGCCTTCAGGACGCCTTTTTTGAGATAATACTCGACATTGCCGATCATGCCGGCGTCGAAGATCTCGATCTCGGGCTTGATCTGGAGTTCCTGGCATACGGCGCCGAGTTTTTCGAGGAAGGCCGGCGTATTCAAAAACACATAACTGTTGGCCCAATTCATCGAGCCAGGGTCGTAAGAACACATTTCCGGCATCAGCGCCGGGAGATGGGCGACGCGTACATCCTCGGGCCATTTGCTGCCGGAAGTCGTAAGGTTCAGGACGACGTCAAGCCCGGCGGCGGCGACCGCCTTGCGAACCTTGCCCACCACTTCGACGAACAGCTCGGTCGCCATGCTGTTATTACCCTGTTCATCCCGGACATGGATGTGGACGATAGCCGCGCCGGCCTTGGCGCAGGCAACGGCGTCGGCGGCGATTTCGTCGGGAGTGAGGGGCACGTACGGGGACAAAGCCCTTGTCGTGCCCGCGCCGCAGAGCGCTGCCGTGATAATCAGCTTCTTATTAATAGTCGATCACCTTTCCTCGGGGAAATTTGTACCGCACCCGGCACCCGCAAAGCTGTTCCTTGCCGCTGGAGACTTTGCAATTCGCGGCTGTTCCGGGTTCTTATATTTTTTTGTATATCAGGTCCTTAACCGATTCGAAAACTCTGATAAGCTCGACATCCCTGGTCTTCAACACTTCCTCCATCTTTCTGCCGCTGTAATCGAAGAAGCCTTTGCCGGTCTTGACGCCGTAATCGCCTTTTTTGACCCTGTCGAACAGGCTCTTCGGAGAGTTGTCGTGCGGCGCTTCGATGAACCCCTTGTTCTCCAGGTTCATCGCGCTCAGGTCCAGGCCGGTGAAGTCGTACCGCTGCACGAAGCCCAGCACCATTGCCCGCGGTATCAGGCTCGCCTTGACCGCCAAATCGAGATTTTCCGGGGTGATATAACCGTTGTCAAGCAGGAAGAAGACTTCGCGGCCGATTATTCGCTGCATCCTGTTGATGCAAAACCCGGGAACGAACTTTTCCATCACTACCGGCACCTTGTCCGCCTTGCGCAAAATTTCTACCAGGAAGTTCACCGTTTTGTCCGTGGTCTTCTCGCCCTTTACAACCTCCACCAGCGGAATAATATGGGCGGGGGCGAAAAAGTGGGCGATTGCCACGTTAGGCAGCCGGCGCTCCGGCATTACCTCGAAGATATTCAAAAAGGAAGTGTTGCTGGCAATGACCGCGTCGGCAGGGCAAAGAGCATCGACTTTCTGATAAATCTCCTTTTTGGCGTCGATTTTTTCGATAATGGCTTCGACGATCAGGTCCGCATCGCCGACCGCCTGTTCCAGGGACATAGTGGTATCTATATTTGCCAGCACCTCTTCGATCCGGCTTTCCGGCATCAGCCCCAATTCGACGAAAGTATTGAGGCTGGTTTTAATCACCGTGCTTGACGTCTCCAGCGCTTTTGCGGAAATGTCGTACGACTGCACTTTGTAGCCCGCCGCGGCGAAAACCTGCGCCAGCCCGGACCCCATGGTCCCGGTACCAAGAACGGCAACTTTCCTTACATCATTCATCTTCACGATTAGACCCCTTTCTATAGCCAGTAAGCCATTGTGCCTGCCGGAAATGATTGTGCTTTGCGGCAATTATCGATGCGGCCGGCCGGCCGGAAACCGCGAGGGGAGGGGTGAGGGGACGGTTTCCGGCACCGGCTCAGCGTCTTGGCACTTTGGCGGCCGCATCATCCAGTACCGACTGGTCAGGCAATTATGCTCGTCGCGGTAAATTTACTTCTTTTGCTGCGCCTTCAGGTTCTTTTCGGCCTCTTTATACCCTTCTTTGCAGATCTTCCCGAACTCGTCGCCGGTGATATATTTAGCCGGAACGTTGGTCTTCTTCATTACTTCCTGGAAAGTCGGGTCATTGAAGGCCTTGGCGAACGCGTCCTGCAGAGTCTTCAGCCTGTCGGCGGGAATGCCCTTGGGGGCGCCGATACCCATATAGGAGTTGATCGCAATATCGTAGCCTTGTTCTTTGAGGGTGGGGATATCAGGAGCGATCTCCAGGCGGTCCGAGCTTACCGAAGCAAGAATGCGCATCTCCTTGGATTTGACGAACGGCAGCAGATCGGCCATGACGGCAACGGTGGAATCCACATGCCCGCCCAGTACGGCGGTGTTGGTCTCGCTGCCCGACTTCGTGGGCACATGAACGAATTTCACGTTTTTAAGTTCGCTGATCTTCTGATATACGAACGGTTGAGGGTATCCCGACGCCACGAAGGGCATGCCGTCCGGTTTCTTCGCCGCCGCGGCCACGAGGTCGTCCACCGTTTTATACGGCGAATCGGCCTTTACCGCCAAGCCGTACCGATAGATTCCGTAGGCCATGATATAATTGAAATCTTCCGGGGTATAGGGAACCTTCATCTGGTGGGGGACAATGGCCATAGGCGCGTATGTCACCACGCCGATCGTATAGCCGTCGGGTTTCTTGTTCTTTAGCTCGATGATGCCCGTGGTTCCCACACCGCCGGCCTTGTTGACGACCGTGACGGGGACCCCCAGGTGTTTTTCCGCGGCCTGGGCGAGCGCTCGGGCGGAAATATCCGTGCCGCCGCCGCCGCCATAGTTGACTATCAGCGTAATCGGCTCGCTTGGGAATTTGGCCGCCTTCTTGTCGGAGCATCCGGCCGTGAGCACCAGGGCAAAACACACCAGTACCGCTGCGCAAACCATCCACCTTGACTTTTTCATACCTTTTTCCTCCCTTTTATTTATGCTGTTTTACTGCTCCGCTGTCTGCTTTTCACGATCTTATACACCGAATAAACGGTAATCAGCCAGAAAAACCAGGTAATCGGCGTAGAGAAGAAGATCGCCGGGTTATTGCCCGAAATCAGCAAGGCCTGGCGGAGATTCACCTCCAGAAGCGGCGACAGGATAAACCCGATCATCATCGTGGCCGGCGAATACTCGAACTTCACCATCAAATAGCCGAGCACCGCGAAGAACAGCATTACCCACACATCGGCGAGGCTTTGGTTCAAAGCGTACACGCCGATGAAGCAACAAATGAACACGACCGGGAAAATTACCGTTGTCTCAAGTTGCGACACCTTCGTGAACCCTTTATAGCACGTCATGACAAACAGGGCGAGCAACAGGTTCGACAGGATCAGACCGGCGTACAGGCCGGCGATGACGTGGGGAGCCTCGCGGAAGACCAACGGCCCCGGCGTAAGGCCCTGGACCATGAACGCGCCGATCATGATGGCCGCCATCGCGTCGCCGGGAACGCCCAGCGCCAGGAGCGGGATGAGGTTGGCGCCGCAGACCGCGTTGTTGGCCGATTCGGCGGCGGCCACGCCCTCCAGTGAACCCTTGCCGAACTCCTCGGGATTCTTCGAGTTTCTTTTCGCCATATCGTAGCCGAGGTAAGCGGCCAGCGTCGTTCCCAGTCCAGGCAGCGCCCCGATGCCGCAGCCGATGACGGCGGAGCGGGCAATCGTCTTGAAATTGGCGACATATTCCTGCCAGGACAGCTTCGCATCAGACGGGTGTTTCGGCGGCGGCAGATGAGCGTCGACCTTGCCCCGCGCCACCGATTCCACCTGGACGAGCACCTCGGACAACGCCAGCGACCCGATCAGCATGACGATCAAATCGATGCCGCTGGCCAGACTGGACGTGCCGAAGGTGAATCTGGTCACCGACGCGATCGAATCCAGCCCCACCATGCCGAACAGCAGTCCCAGCAAACCGCCGACAAAACCTTTTATAATCGACTTGCCTGCCGCAGATCCGATAATCGTGAGCGAAAACACCATCAAAACCGTATATTCGGCCGGCCCAAACTTCAGCGCGTAGCGGGCGATCGGCTCCGCCACCATCACCAGCATCACGCAGCTGAACAGGCAGCCGGAAACCGAAGCGAGCAGCGCCATCTTGATCGCCTTGGCGCCCTTCCCCTGCAGCCCCAGCTTGAAGCCGTCCGCCACCGTGGCGGCGGCTGCCGGGGTTCCCGGCGTTCCGAGCAGCACTGCCGATATACTCCCGCCGAACGTCCCGCCGTTGTAGGCGCCGATCAGCATCGACAGCGACTGCACGGGATCCATGTAAAAGGTTAGCGGAATTATCAGGGCGATGGCCATGGTCGCCGTCAGCCCGGGGATGGACCCCAATACCGTCCCGACGACCACGCCGAGGACCAGGGATAAGAAAATGGACGGAGTAGACAGCACGGTGGCAAAACCGCCCAAAAGCAACTCGAACATTAACCCGCCTCCAATTTAGCCAGAGTTTACGGCAACACCATGTTCAAAACTTTGGTGAAAAACAGGTAGAACAACACCGGCAGTGCCAGCGTAACCGAAACAAGCACCTTCTTCTTGCGCTGGCCGTACATATACATGAGCAGTCCCAGCGTTACCATCGTCGAAATTATGTACCCTACGAGATCGAACATTATGATGTACACCGCGACCATGGCCAAACTTTTCATAACGAGAACCGCCTCATGCCGGCTGAGTGAAAAAGTTTTCTGTCCTGGCTGACCTTTTTTCCGATACCCGCTTATAAACAGTAATACCGCCAGGATAAAAAGCAGGATTGCCACCGCTTCCGGCATAAACCGCGGCGATACGCCCATGCTCCGAGCATCGGCTATTTCCGCCGGAATAATCACGAAATACAACAGCAAAGAAAATACCCCGAGGATAACTCCCCCCGCCTGTTCCGCCCTGGACTCCGTAATTTCCACCGTACCACCCCTTCCGTTGCTATGTGCAATTCTATATAATGCACGACTCGTGCCAACTTGCCGAAAAATAAGAAAACGGCGAATATTAGTTGTAATCACGCCGCTTCACCGCATATTTCCGCTATCGCCAAAGCGGCCGCACCGGAAATTGGGCTAATTATTAGTATCTAAATTAGGTTTAGTCTCTTTATAAAACAACCAAATAGTGATGGACAGCCTCCCGGAATAATGATACCATATGATTAAAAATATTCTATACATTTAAAAATTTCGCCGAACTCGGAGGATTCGCGCAATGCCCCCCTCATCTCCCAAAAACGTTTTGATAGTGTCGATGAGAATGATGCCGGCCACCAAGCTTGCGAAATCACTGCGGGAAATATTCGGCAAAGCGGTGAATTTTAGCATCCATTCGTATCTGGAGCAAGGAGATCTGGCTCTTTCCCGCTCTCCCGACCTGATACTGGCATCCGGAGAAAAATCATACGCCAAAATACTCAAGACACACCCGCAAGAGAAAATAATCCTGGCGAAGCGGGATCTTGCCCTGCCGTTGTTTTTCGAGCGGGTATTTCTGTTGCCCAAAGGGAAAAAAGTACTGGTAATCAACGAGACGCGCGACGGTACGCACGACACAATCCGTAACCTTATCAATATCGGCATAGACTATCTGGACTTCAAACCTTACTGGCAAGATTGCGGGCTGTCCGTCGACAGCGACATCGATACCGCCATCTCCCCGGGGATGCTGCATATCTGCCCCGACTATATCAAAACTAAAATCGACGTCGGCATGAGACAGCTGTCCATCTCTGTTTTTATCAGACTGCTAAACGAATTGGACCTCGACCTGAGTTACACCGAAAAATTTATTGCCTACAACAAGAAGGTATTGGTCAACGCCTATAAGCGCCTAAGCGAAGAATATCTTCACACCGAGACGCTGCGCTTATCGCTGGAATCCATTCTCAACAATATCAACGAAGCCATTATATCCGTCCGGGATTCCAACATATCCGAGTGCAACCCAACCGCGGAAAGACTTTTGGGGCTGACGAAAAGCCGCGTCCTCGGCAAGAATATCGCCCACATCATGGGCGATCAATTCCAAGCCTTGTACAGCGGAGCGACACATGAAACCGACAACATTTTCTTTGTCAATGGCAAAAAGCTTTTTGTGACTTTCATCCCCCTGAAGTCAGACGTCTCAACCGGCATTTTTACCTTCAAAGAGATTCAGGAAATCGAAAAGATGGAGGAAAACGTCCGAAAATTCCTCTATAAAAAAGCGGACGGTTATTCCTCGAAATATACTTTTAATGATATCATCGCCGAGACCGAATCCATGCGACAGCTGCTGGAGCGCGCCACGGCCATGGCCAAATTCGACGAAACCATCCTCATTACCGGCGAAAGCGGCACCGGCAAAGAGCTGCTCGCCCAAGCGATCCACGGCGCTTCCCCGCGGCGGGACCGCCCCTTCGTGGCCGTCAACTTCGGCGCCATCCCCGACAATCTTGTCGAAAGCGAATTATTCGGCTACGAAGAAGGCGCCTTTACCGGCGCGAAAAAATCGGGGAAAAAAGGCTTGTTCGAATTAGCCCACAACGGGACCATTTTTCTCGATGAAATCGGTAACTCTTCCACCTGGATCCAGTCGCGCCTCCTCAGGGTCCTGGAGGCCAAAGAACTGATGCGCCTGGGCGACACCAAAGTCATTCCCGTCAATACCCGCGTCATCGTCGCAACCAACAAGAACTTGAAGGAACTTATCCGACAGGGCCTTTTCCGCGAAGACTTATACTACCGTTTAAACGTCTTTCCGCTGAATATCCCCCCGCTCCGTGAGCGCAAGGAATGCCTCGGACATTTGCTGCACCACCTTTTACGGGCAGCCGGAATCACCAAACCGATAACCGAGGACGGGTACCGTCTGCTCATGGATTATCAATGGCCCGGCAATGTACGCGAATTAAAAAACCTGGCGAGTTATCTCGCCCTGAAAAGCAGCAACGCAAGCATTTCCGTGGAAGACTTCCCCGATGACATAAAAATAGCAGCGGCAGGCCAAAATGCTCCGCTGCCACAGACCGCCAAGGATATTCTCCAGGAACTGGCCCTGCAGTTTGACTTATCGCTTGTTTCCCGAGTACTGGCCGTTTTCCAGAAGAATACGACCGGCAGCCAAAAAATCGGCCGCAATAAAATGCTGCTTTTATTGCAAAACCTAGGAAACGACATAAGCGACAGCAAGCTCCGCACGATTATCAAACACTTGGAAAGCCAGCGCCTGATCGAAACGGGCAGAACCAAACAAGGCACGATAATCAGCGGTGCCGGACGCCTGGTATTAAAAACGTTAGAAACTATGCAGGGGACCGCCCTTTAGGCAGACGCCTCCGGGCACTGACGAAATGCATCCGCCATGACAAGAAGCATAAGCTTGCCGGTCGGCAAACTTATGCTTCTTGTTGCTTTACGTTGATTAAGGTATGTCAAATCTTCATAACTTCGCTGGTCGGGGAAACCGTAAATTCGGCCACGGTTGCCTTCTAACATCCTCTAATGTAACGCCGGGGGCGGTCTCGGTCAGGACGAGGCCCCGCGCGTCGCGTACAAAAACAGCCAGATTGGTGACGATCATATCGAACTGTCATCACGAGGCAGGACACCTCAATTATGGACCCAAACATCGCCAATGGTCAGCCGCCCCGTCAAACCGGCTGGATAAAAACCTCCATTATTCCGCCGCAGACCATGCCCTCCGCCATGGCGGCATCGTTGAGCAAATCGACCTGATGCAGCACGGGCCGGTCATCGCCAAGCACCTGCAGAGCCTTCAGCTTTACCTCGGCTTCGGCGCAGCCTCCGCCGATCGTACCGCTTATGTGCCCGTCAGCCGCGACGACCATTTTGGTTCCCGCCTTCCGGGGCGTCGACCCCCGGGTTTTTATCACCGTGACCAGGGCGACCCTTTCCCCTTTCTCCTGGGCTATGCGTAAAGCTCTCAGCACTTCATCCATTCCGGCTCCTCCCCGGACGCGAGCTTGAGCGGTCTCAACGATCCGCCGCGGAAGACGGCGATAATTTCGGCGACGATGCTTACCGCAATTTCGGCCGGGGTCGTCGCACCGATATCGAGACCGATCGGCGCACGGAGCCGCTCGATGTGGGCCGGAGCAACCCCTTCTTCCGCCAGCAGTTTTAGTATGCCGGCGACACGGCGGCGGCTGCCGATCATGCCCAGATACTTCGCCCCCGCTTCGACCGTGCCCCGCAGGCAGTCAAGATCGTAACGGTGGCCGCGGGTTACGATGATCACCGCCGTCTGCTCGTCGATGGCGACTTCGCCGCCGGTTATCGCCGCGGCGAAGTCCTTGCAGATAACCTTGTTCGCCCGGGGAAAGCGGGTTTTGTTGGCAAATTCCGGCCGGTCGTCGATCACGGAGACGCGAAAGCCGACATGGCCCAGCAATTCCGCCAACACGACGCTGATGTGCCCGCCGCCGAATATTACGGCGTTCGCCTCCCGGGTCCAACAATCCCAGAATAGAGTGAAGGCCCCCCCGTAGTCAACCACGAAAGCTGTCGGCCCGCTGAACGCCCCGCCCCTTATTCGTTCGACCACGGTAGCGGTAAATTTTTCGTCGATCAGGCAGCCGTCCCCCGTGCCATCCGGCAGGAGCAGCAAAACCTGGCCAACTGCCGCCACGAGGGCTTCCGGAGCCTCAAGCAGGGTGACCGTGTTTACGCGGCCGCCTTGTTCGACTATCTGGCTGATTTTATGATAAAGCTGCATTCCCTGTTCCTTTCCCGAACATCAATAGGGCTTCCAACACTCCTCCCGCCACCGCCCGGGCCTTGTCGCTGATGACCGTGCAGTATTCGGGATTGCCCCGCGGGTCGACGTCGCCGATTTTCAGTCCCGCTTTCACCTGGCAGCCGTCGCGAATGAGGCCGCGCAAAACGCCGCCTGTCGCCGCCCGGACCGGGAACCGGGACGAGGGTGCCGCCTGGTCGCCGGCTTCGCCGACCCAGCCGACGATTTCGCCGGCGGCGACCGCGTCGCCGATCTGTCGACAGGAGCGAAATACGCCGCCGGCCGGCGACCGTAGCAGGCGTTCGTGGGAATAGCCGTTTACCGGGTCGGGCTCCCCGGTGTCGGCCATGGCGAACCCGTCCACAATCACCCGGCCGAGATAGTGCCCCCGCTTCGTCTCGACAACCGCGTGGACGTCCCGCCCGGCGCAATAACCCGGCCCCAGCGCGATCACACATCCCGCGTCGCTCATGTGCGTTCCCTGATTTTTTTTCGCCATCGAGGCATCGACCAGCACCGCCGGGCGCATTTTTTTGACAAGTTCTCCGGCCGGGTCGACAGCTACGGGGATTATTCCCTGCCGCCGCAGAACGGCTATGTCGGCCTCGCCCGCCGCCCGCACCGCGGTTACACCCTCGACCGTGGCCCGGCCTTCGTAGACGGCTTCGGCGAACGACACCGCGCGCCGCACCACCAGCGGCTGGGCGAGTTCAGTCATCACCGGCACCCAGCCGGCGCGGTGCAGGCGGTGAGCGATGCCGCTGGCCAGGTCGCCGGCTCCCTTTATCACGATCAATGAGTCTGTCACTGTCACACCACCTTCGCCTGTCGTGAGGCAACGCACGGCTTTCCCGTCTGCCTGCCCTTCTGCGCCGGCCGCCTAGGAAGCCCCCGTCAATCGCTTAAGCATCCCGGCCAGCACGGTGACTCCCCTGGCCAGGTCCTCGGGGTGGGTATATTCGCGCGGATTATGGCTGATGCCGTTCTGCGAAGGAACGAAGATCAGGGCGGCCGGACACAGCTGCCGGACGTTCATGGCATCGTGCCCGGCGCCACTGGGCATTTCGCGGCAACTGAGCCCGCCCTCGCGGCATACCTCCGCCAGCATGCGGTTGAGTTCGCCGTTCATATACACCGGCTCATCGTCGCTTATCACTGCCGCCGAAGACTGAAGTCCCCTTTTCCGGCATATTGCGCGCAGGTCCTCGTATAGCGCGGCGACCACCCGTTTTTTGCTGTCGCTGTCGATGCTTCTGACGTCAACCTGAAGGCGCGCTTCGCCGGGCACCACATTCATAACCCCCGGCAGTACGTCGCAGACGCCGACCGTGACTACGGTGCCGTAGGCTTCTTCCTTCCGCCCGTTTGCCTCCGCCGCCAGTATGAACTCTGCCGCTCCCGCCAGGGCGTCCCGCCGGTAGGACATGGCGGTCGCTCCCGAATGAGCGGCGACTCCCTCCAGAGTAATTTTCAGCCTGGTAGGCGCGGCGATCGCCGTAACGATGCCGATCTGGTCGCCGGTGGCCTCGAGCGTCGGTCCCTGTTCGATGTGCAGTTCCAGATACGCCTTGAGGTCGCCGCGCACCAGGGCCGGGAGGTTTTCATAGCTATAGCCCCGGCGTGCCATCGCTTCGCGGAGGGTGACCCCGTCGCGGTCCTGGAGTTGATCGAGCTTTTCCCGGCCGACCGTGCCGGCGATTATTTTGCTGCCAAGGGTGGCAAAGCCGAAGCGGGACGACTCCTCGCCGGCAAAAGCGACGATTTCCACCGGATGACGCGGTACGTGGCCGGCCGCTTTCAGCCGTCGGACCGCCGCCAGCGCGGCAAACACGCCGGCGGCGCCGTCCAGCGGTCCGCCGTCAGTCACCGTATCCAGGTGAGAGCCGCATAACACTACCGGGGCGTCGGGGTATTCGCCCTCCCAGCGGGCGTAGGCGTTGCCGAAAGCGTCGGTGCGGACCGTCAGGCCGCTTTGCCGGCAACAGTCCAGGAAATAGTCCACCGCCGCCCGTTCGGCGTCGGTAAAGGCCAGCCGGTTCCAGCCGGTCGCCGTCTTGCCGATTTCGCTGACCAGTTCGGCGTAAAACTGCCGCAACGCATCCATATGTTTCTCTCCTTTTCGCCGAGACGCCGCAGTAAGCCTAAGCGCCTGCCGACAGGTAGCTTTCCTGGACGATTTTGTCCGCCTGCAACTCGGCGGTGGAGCCTTGAAGGATGATGCCGCCCTTCTGGAGAACATAGCCGCGTTCCACGACCGCCAGCGCCTTTTGGGCGTTCTGCTCAACCAGCAGTATGGCGAGATTCTTTTCCCGCTTTATCCGGCCGATGACCTCGTATACTTCGTTGACCAACGCCGGCGCAAGCCCGAGCGAGGGTTCATCCATCAACATCACCTGCGGGTCGGCCAGCATCGCTCGGCCGATACCCAGCATTTTCCGTTCCCCGCCGCTTAAGGTGCCGGCTTTGCGGTGATAGCGCTCCTCGAGCCGGGGAAAAATGGCCAGCACTTCCGCCAGCCTGGCCTTAATTTTTTTCTTGTCGGTTTCGTAATAAGCGCCCATAAGCAGATTGTCGGCGACCGTCATTTTGGGGAACAACCCTTCCCGCTCGGGCACGATGGCGATGCCGCTCTGAATGACCTTGTGGGACGGCAATGTGTCGATGCGCTGGCCGTTGAAGTGAACTTCACCCTTTACCGGGCTTACCATGCTGATGATGGTCTTTAGCACAGTGGTCTTGCCGGCGCCGTTGGCGCCCAGCAGACAGACGGCTTCCCCTTTGCCGACATTGATGGTGACATCCATCAGCATGGGGATCGTCCCGTAAACGGTACTGACATTGCGCAGTTCCAGCATGATTAACCTCCCAGATACGCCCGGCGGACTTGTTCGTTTTTGCATACTTCGCCGAAACAGTCGTCGGCGATCTTCCGGCCGGCGTTCAAAACGACTACTCTCTGACAAATGCTGGAGATTACCGACATGTCGTGTTCGATGATGATCATACTGATTTTCTGCTCTTGCTGCCGGATCTTGGCGATGTCGCCGATGATTTGACTGGTCTCTTCGGCATTCAGCCCGGCGGTGGGCTCGTCGAGCAGCAGTAATCGCGGCCGGCCGACTATGGCGCGGGCGATCTCGATGCGCCGCCGGTCGATGAGCGGGATGGCGGTGACCGGTTCGTACGCCCTGGCGACCAGCGCCGGGTTGAAATGCTCCAATATCGCCAATCCGTCGGCGATGTCCCGCGCCAGTTCCCGGCGGCAGCGCGCCGGCTGCAGTATCGCCTGCCACCATGTCGCTTTTTGGCGGCTATAAAGGCCGAGCAATATGTTGTCCATAACGCTCAGATTCAGGCACAGCCGGTTGGTCTGAAAAGTCCGGGCGATCCCTTTCTGTCTGACGACATCGGGGCCGGCGCCGGTTATATCCCGCTGTTCAAAAGCGATCCTGCCGCCGGTCGGCTTATAAATGCCGCTCACAAGATTCAGGAAAGTGGTTTTCCCCGAGCCGTTGGGACCGATCAGGCCGATTACCTCGTCGCCGATGGTAAAATCAACCCTATCGACGGCTTTCAAGCCCCCGAAATTGATGGTTAGCTCCTCGGTCTGCAATACGCTCATTGCGCTCCGGCCCCCCTTTCTTCCGCCGGCGCGCCGGCGTGTCCGCCCGTCGTCCCGGCGAGCGGCAGGTAGCCTCTGATTCTTTTCGGCAGTAGACCCTGGGGCCGGGAAAGCAGAATAACGATCAGGATCACGCTGTACATCAGCATCCGGTAGTCGGCGAAATCGCGGAGTTTTTCGTCGACAATGGTGAGCAGCAGCGCCCCCAGTACGACGCCGGGCACACTGTCCATGCCGCCGAGAAGAACCATGCAGATAAACACCAGCGATTTGCTGAAATCAAAGTCCTCCACGCCGATGAAGCTGGTGTAGTGGCCGTAGAGCCCCCCGGCAACCCCTGCGAACGCCGCCCCCAGCGCGAACGCCATCAGTTTAATGCTGGTCAGGTTAATCCCCTGGGTTACGGCGACAATCTCGTCTTGCTCGATGGCGTTCCACGCCAGGCCTATCCGGGAATTGTAAAGACGCGAGGCCGCTACCATCGCCAGGCCGAGCAGCAGGAAGACAAGGTAGAAATATTTCGCCTGGTACGGCAGGGAAACGCCGGGGATCGCGAGCGGCGTGCGCAGCGAAGCTTCGCCGATGCTGTAGGCCGGAATCCCGGGGATGCCGTTCGGTCCGCCCAGCCAGCTGGTGTTGATAATCATCAACGTAAAGATAATCTGCATGGCGATGGTGATGAGCGACAGATAATACCCCCGCGTCTTGAGCGCCGGAAAGCCGAATACCACCCCCAGACCGGCCGCCGCGACCGTACCGGCCGCCGTCGCCAGCCACGGCGAAACGGCGAACTTCGTGGCCAGGAGGGCGGACGCATACGCGCCGGTGCCGAAAAATGCGGCGGTGGCGAAACTGACCATACCGGTGCTGCCGACCTGGAAATTCAGCCCCAGAGCGACGATACCGTGAATGCCGCCCATCACGAGAACGTGCAGCAGATAGCTGTCGCCGCTGAACAGAAAAGGCAGCATCACTACGAATAATCCGACCACCGCCAGGCTGGAGCGTTTATGTTCGGTCAGCGCCGCGTATACCGTCTCCACCTGGTGGCGGCGTTCCCCCAGCATGATCAGGCCCAGGACGACGAGGAGCACCGCCAGGGCCACCGCCAGCGAACCCACCAGGGCGGCAAACAGCAGCGCGCAGCCGGATATGCTTACTCCCCAGGCCAGCAGCCTCTCTTTTGTAAATAAAGCTGTTTTAGGCATGTTCTCCCCCTAGCGGTAAGAATCGATCATACTTTTTCCACCGTTTTGTCACCGATGATGCCTTCCGGCCGGAACAAAATGAATACGACAACCATGATAAACGCCGCCACGCTGGCGTAAGCCGTCCCCCCGGGGATGAAGGCGCTGACGAAGACCTCGATGAAAGCGATCAGCATGCCGCCGGCGATCGCGCCGTACAGGCTGCCCAGCCCGCCCACCACCGCCGCGCTGAAGCCTTTCAGCCCATACATGGAGCCCATGTCGAACCTCACCACGTCAAAGTAGGACGCGACCAGAAAACCGCCGACGCCGAGAATGAAGCCGCCGATGAGAAAGGTCGCCAAGATGCAGTATCGCCAGTTCACTCCCACCATGATGGCGGCCTCCCGGTTTTGGGAAACGGCCTGGATGGACATCCCCAGCTTGGTCTTGTTGACAAACCAGTAGAGGATGCTGACGAGGACGACTGTGGCTACCATGATGATGACCTGTTTTTCGGTAATGATCACCCCACCGGTCAAGGCTTCGCTCGGCAGCAGTTGGGGAAAGGTCTGGGGATTTCTGCCCTGGGGGTAGAATATCCCGATCAGTTCGCGCAAAGCGATGCCGGCGGCAATCGTGCTGAGCAGCGGCATCAAAGCGCTCTTGCCCGCAAACGGTTTGATCGTCACCCGGTATATCAGCAGCATGACCAGCGCCGTTACCACGCTGCCGAGTGCAACCACGAGCAGCGTGCTTACCGCGGACGGCAGGAAAACCTGGAGCATCGGCAGCAGCGCGGTCATGCTCGCCAGGGCCATGATGCTGAACGCCCCGAAAATCGCTACGTCTCCGGCGGAGAATACCACTACGTCCATGACGCCGAAAAACAAGGAAAAACCGATGGCGATGAGGGAGTATGTACACCCCAGCATCACGGCGTTGATTATTTGAGACAAGACCAGCGACAATTGATCCACCTTCCTTCTAAAAAGGGCTTTTTCCCGACACGCAGCGCCGACGGCATGGCGATCAGGGTTTCTCGGCGGCGGCCTGGACCGCCTTGACGATGGCCGCGTAACCGGTGCAACGGCAGAGGTTGCCCCGCAGATGCTCCCGGATTTCCTCCTCGGTCGGCTGCGGGTTTTCCGTCAGCAGCGCTTCGGCCGACAGCAACATGCCGGGGGTGCAAAAGCCGCACTGCACCGCCCCGTGCTCGACAAAGGACTTTTGCAGGGGGTGGAGTTTACCCGGCTTGCCCAGCCCTTCAGCCGTCACGACCTCCTGGCCGTCCACCGCTACGGCGAGCGTCAGGCAGGACAGCGCCGACCGGCCGTTCAGGAGCACGGTGCAGGCGCCGCATTCACCGATGCCGCAACCGTATTTGGCGCCCATCAGGCCGAGTTGATCGCGCAGCACGTTGAGCAGCAGGTCGTTGGATTTGACGTACAGTTCCCGTTTTTTGCCGTTGACCGTCAATATGATCCGCCGTTTGGTCATTGCGCCTCTCCTCCCGCCCGCCGCCAGGCCGCAGCCAGAGCTTCTTCCAGCATGACTTCGCTCACCTGCCGCCGATAACTGCCGGTGGAGCGGCGGTCGTCGATCGGCTTGATCAGGTCGGCCGCCGCCTGCGCCGCTGCCGTGAACAGCGCCGCCGTAACCTGGCGGCCGGCGAGCATCGCCTCGACCGCCGGCAGCCTCAGCGGCGTCGGCCCCACCGAGCCGAAGGCGATGCGGCAGCGGCGGCAAACGTCGCCGTCGCGCTCCAGCAGCACCGCCACATTTATTTTGGCGATATCGGCGGCCACCCGCCCGAGCTTCAGGAAACTGCTGCCGGTGTCGGCCGCCGGCGCCGCCAGCTTTATAGCGGTTATCAGTTCATCCGCGGCCAGCACCGTCTGCCCCGGCCCGACGAAGAATTCGGCCAGCGGCAGCGTGCGTTCGCCGCGTTTGCCGGCGATGGTCAGCGCCGCGTCGAAAACCAGCAGGGGCGGCGCGGTGTCGGCGGCCGGGGAGGCGTTGCCGAGATTGCCGCCGATTGTCCCCATATTGCGTACCGCCGGCGCGGCCATGGAGCGCACCGCCTCAAACAAGGCGCTGTAGCGCTCTTTGACGATGCCGCTGGCCTGGATTTCCGCCAGACTGGTCAGGGCGCCGATATTCAGGCTGGCGTCTCCGGCCCGCAGATAGCGAAGTTCTGTCACGTCCTTGATGGCGATCAGGTATTCGCACGACAGCCCGCCGGTTTTCATCTTGACCAGCAGATCCGTGCCGCCGGCCAGTATCTTCGCTTTGTCCCGGTACCGGGTGAGACAGTCCAGCGCCTCGGCGATGGTGGAGCAGGCCACGTATTCGAAATCGGCGGCGAGAATTTTACTGTCTGTCAGCATGCGTGCCACCTCCCGTCAATGCCTCCAGCACCCGTTCCGGGGTGATGGGCAGCTGATAAAAGCGGATGCCGATGGCGTTGAAGACCGCGTTGGCGTAGGCGGAAGCTACCGAGTTGAGCGCAGCCTCCCCGATCCCCTTCGCTCCGAACGGCCCCGTCGGCTCGTAGGTATCGGCGAAGTAGACTTCGAGATTTTCCCGCAGCGGCATCTCGCAGCTGGTGGGAACTTTGCTGTCGGTGACAAAGCCGCGGCATTCCAGGCGCCCCGTGGTCTGGTCGTTCTCGGCCGATTCGTAGGCCGCATACCCCAGCCCCCGCGAGAGCGAGCCGATGAGCTGCCCGGCGAGCATGTCTGGGTTGATCGGCGTCCCCGAGTCCGACAGCATCAGCGCTTTGGGTACCCGCACTATGCCCGTCCTGGTGTCTACCTCGACCTCGATAAAGTGGGTCACGAAACAGGGCGGGCAGTTTTTCTGCCGGTAGCTGTCGGTGGCCGCAATCGTGCCCCAACTGTATATCTGAGCCAGTTTGGCCACTTCGCCGATGGTGATCCGCTTCTGCTCGAACCCCTTTACCCGGACCTCGGTGGCGTTCGCGACCGAATTGAACGCCAGCTCGAGGATCTCCGGATCTTCGTCAAGAATCCGGCCGGCATATTCGAGCAGCTTGCGGCGCACCTGTTTGGCCACGTGCAGGACGGCGCCGCAGCCGCAGTATACGCCGCGGGTGGCGTGGGTGTTTACGTCGTAGCCCGTCGTCCTGGTATCGACCCGGGCAAGGTCAACCTTGTCGTAAGGCAATTGCAGCACTTCCGCCACTATTTTGACGGCGGCTTCGCCAGTGCCGCCGCCGAGGTCCATCACCGGCGTCAGTACGTCGACCGTCCCGTCCTCGTTGATTTTGACGGTGGCGCTGGAATAATCGATGACCTCGCCCGGCTTGGGGCCGCCGGTGCCGGAGGTGTGGAAGCCGCGGGCAACTCCGATGCCACGGCGGTAGCGCCCGTTTTTCGCCCCGGGCGGTTGCCGCTCGCGCCAGCCGGGCTTGGCAGCCCCCACAGCCAGCATCTCTTCCACGCCGCAGCTTTTTATGATCGATTTCACCGTCGGCCCCTGGCCCCAGAATTCGTCGCCGATGCCGACGTAGTTTTTGCGGCGGAACTCGATCGGGTCGAAGCCGCACTCGTGGGCGATGATGTCCATATGCGACTCCACCGCGAAATTGACTTGCGGGTTGCCGTAGCCCTGCATCGCGCAGGCCGGAACTTTATTGGTGTAGACCGATTTGCCGGCGAAGGAGAAATCCCGCCACTTGTATAGAGAGGCATACCAGCCGGCCATACAGCCCAGCAGGGGATAGGCATTCACCTGATGCGCGCCGATATCGACCATGGCGTTCATTTCGGCCGCGACGATACTGGCGTCTTTGGTTACGCCGACCTTTAGCCTGATGCGCGCCGGAAACTTCACATGGTCGTGCATATCGTCTTCACGGCTGGAAACAAGTTTAACCGGCTGCCCGGCCTTCAGCGCCAAGGCCGCGCAGATGGGAATTATCGAATTCATTTGAATGCTGGAGCCGAAGGATCCGCCCAAGGCCAGTTTCTTTACGTTGACTTTGCTGAGCGGGATATCGAAAATCTGTCCCACCAACTGGCGGACATTATGGATGGTTTGCGTCGTAACCCACAAGGTGAGGCCGCCGTCCGGCTCCGGCCGACAGACAGCCGTTTTCGGTTCCATCTGGTTGTGGTACACGCGCGGCAGTCTGTATTCGCGTTCGATGATATGATCAGCCCTGGCAAATCCTGCCGCCGGATCGCCGATGACAATGTTGCGCTCGCAAGCGATATTGCTGTTTACTTTCACCGTCTCGTCGCCTAACAAAATTTCTTCATAGAGCGGCGCCGCCTCCGGCGACATGGCGTACTCGGCATCCAGTACAGCAGGCAGAATCCTGTACTCGACCTTGATGGCCTGCAGGGCGCGAAACGCCAGTTCCTCCGTTTCCGCCGCCACCGCGGCGATAGCCTCGCCTACATGCCGGGCGCGACGGGGCAGCACGCGGCGGTCGCGATAGGTCTTTTCGGGGATGCTTACCGTACGTTCGTTGTATATAAAATCGGGAGCGTCGTCGGGAACAAGGCAAATCGCTCCCATCGCTTCGGCCGCGCTTGTATCGATGCCGACGATGTCGGCGTGGGGGTAAGGACTGCGTAATGTCACGGCATGCAGCATATTGGGGATCACTATGTCGCTGGCGAAAGGTTCCATGCCGCATACCTTAGCGACCGCATCTTTTCTTGGCAACACTTTGCCGATTACCCGGTAATTCATTCCATTGCCCCCTTTGCTTCTCGGCGAGCCGCCCGCGTCCGGCGGGGAGGTTTTGGGCCGGCGGCGGCGAATCGCCGCCACCGGCCGGATTTACCCCTCCAGACCGGGACCTGATTATTTGGCGCCCGGCAATTTCCGTTTGCCGCTTTTATACTCGGATGCTTCCCAGTCGACCCATTTGCCGTCCTGAACGACATAGATGGTGCTGACGATGTTTTTCGTCTGACCGACCGCGTCGAAAACCGTCTTGCCGAGCAGGCCGTCGTGCTCCGCTTTGGCGATGGCGTCGACCAGCGCCTTGCGGTCGGGGCCGGCTTTCTTCAAGGCGCCGATTATGATGTTCGCCGCATCGTAGGCGTAAGGCCCGTAAGCGCCGTAAGGCTCCTTGAAGCCGGCCTTCTCGTAGGCTTCGACAAATGCCTTGCCGCCCAACATCTTGGTTACGTCTTGGCCCGGCTTGGTGGCGATTACGCCTTCGGCCACGTCGTTGCCGGCGGTCTGGATGTATTTGGCGTCCATAATGCCGGAGATGCCGACCAGCAAGGTGTCCTTCATCCCCAATTCGCTGGCCTGACGCCGCGCCAGCGCGCCTTCCATCACCACGCCGCCGAAATAGATGCCGTCAACGCCCGCGGCCTTGATTTTGCTGAGGATCGGCCGGAAGTCGGTCTGCCCGACCTGGATCTCGTCGACAGACACTATCGAGGTGCCGGGATATTTTTTCAACTCTGCGGTCCAGGCCTGGGTATTGCTCTTGCCATAAGTGCTGGTGTCGGAGATGATCGCCCATGTCTTGCGCCCCAGGTCGGCAACCGCGAACTTGGCCAGCGGCGCGTTTTCCTGCGACTGGGTCGGTGCCACCCGGGTCACGAACGGATAGTTTTCCTTGACCGTCAGTTTGGGAGAAATGGCCCCCCAGATCAGCAGGTTCATGCCCGCGGACTTGAAAATGGGTATGGTCGCTTCCGCAACCGGCGAGTTCCAGTGGCCGGCTACCGCCACGATGCTGTTGTCGGCGACGATTTTCTGGGCTACCGAGGCGCCCGTCGCCGGGTTGGAGGCGTCGTCCAGATCGACCACTTCCAGCTTGAACGGCAGCGCGCCCGCAGCGTTAGCCTGATTGACCGCCAGTTGGAAGGCGTTCCGGGCGCCGACGCCCTGCATGGCGTTGGGACCGGTCAGCGGCCCGATGAAGGCGATTTTTACCGCCTTTTTGTCGGCGGCCGGGGCTTTTCCCCCGCAACCGGCCAGAAGGGCTGTCAGCAAAAACAATACCGTCAAGATTACGGTGATCCTGCGCATTCGCATATTCTTCACAATCTCTCTCCTCCTTCTTTTTCCCCCGATTGATTACCATAGTCCCCTCTTTTGTCGCCCGTTTTCCCCCTCCTTTACGCTGAATCCCTATGTTATTTCCGGATTTGCATTGCGGTGAACACCTGCTCTGCCGTGGCCGGCAGCGAGGCAATCCTCGCCCCGACCGCGTCGCGGATGGCGTTGGTGATGGCCGGGGCCATCGCGTTGCTGGCCGGCTCGCCGACGCCCTTGGCTCCGTAAGGGCCGATGCCGCTTCCCGATTCGACCATGATCGTGCCGAGGTCCGGTAAATCCATGGATGTGGGAATAAGGTATTCCGAAAAAGTTCTGGTTTGCAGGCTGCCCTGCTTCACCATCAGGTTCTCCATCAGCGCGTAGCCGACCGATATCGCTCCGCCGCCTTCCAGTTGGCCTTCGGCGTTAAGCTTGTTGATGGCTTTGCCGACGTCGAAACAGGCGATTGCTTTCTCCAGGGTCGCTTCGCCGGTCTCCTCGTCGACGGCCACTTCGACGGCATAGGCACCAAAGGTGAAGTCGGCGAACGTCTGGCCGGTTATCAGCTCGGAAACCGGCACCGTGGTGAACGGGGCGTTGAACTGGGCCTCGCTGTACAGTTCATCCCCGTCGGACGAGCACTGCCCCACCACCGTCTTGAGCGGCAAAACCTTTTCCGGGGCGGTGGTATCCGCAATTGTCTCGTTGATTAGCTTTAGATTGGCGGCCGGGGAGTTCATCAGCGCCGCCGCCTTTTTCAGCAACCGGTCTTTAAGCTCACGGGCGGCCTTCAGCGTGGCGTTGCCCGACATATACAGCTGCCGCGTGGCGGTCGAGGTTCCGGCCAGCGGGGTCAACGCCGAGTCGGCGATATACATTTTGATTTTGTCCAGCGGCACTCCAAGCTCTTCGGCCACGATCTGGCAAAGCGCCTGCGCCTGGCCGGCGCCAAGGTCGGGAACCCCGCAACGCAGCAGTACGCTGCCGTCGAGTTCCAGCTTGACGTACGAGCGCGATGTGTCGTGCAGAAAGGTCAGCCGGCCATAACTCATCATCCCGATTGCCAGCCCCCGGCCGGTTTTCACCGGCCCGTCGCCCGCTTCCCGCGGCGGGCCGAGAGCTTCCCAGGCTTTGGCCGCCAGGTCGCCGAGGACGAGGTTGCGGTCGTAGACAACCCCGGTAGCCAGGGAGTCGCCTTTGCGCAGGCAGTTTTGCCGGCGGATGGTTACGGGGTCGATGCCCAGCGTACGCCCAAGCTCGTCAATCTGGGATTCATACGCGAAATTCGGCTGGATCGCCCCGAAGCCCCGGAAGGCGCTGCTGAACGGGTTGTTGGTCAGCGCCGCCACCGCGTCCACTTTGACGTTGGGGATATTGTAGGGACCGGCGGCGTTCACGGTGGCGTACAGCAATACCCACGGGCTGAGGTATGTATAAGCGCCGGCGTCGGCGATGAGCTCGACCTCGGCGGCTACCAACCGGCCGTCCTTCGTAGCCCCGATCTTGTTGCGGATGGTGAACGGATGCCGCTTGCTGTGGGCCAGCAGCGACTCTTCGCGCGTGTAGGTAAGCTTGACCGGCCGCCCGGTGTGCCAGGTCAGCAGCGCGAGGAAGCTCTCCACTGTGATGTCCTCTTTGCCGCCGAAACCGCCGCCCACCCAGGTACCGATGACCCGGACCCTGTTGTGCGGCAACCCCAGCACCTCGGCGACGGTGCGGAAATGCTCGATGACCTGGGCCACGCCCGATTCCGGCTCGAGATAGGCGTGGTCGCTGAACGGCATGCGGTAGGTATTCTCGATGACGACGTCAGCCGTCTTGAAAGCCTCGTCAACGTCGCCCTTGCGGATTTTGAAGCGCGACACGATGTTGTTGTCGCTTTCTCCCACGCAGTATGCGCCCGGCTTCAACGCCTCGACAGGATCAAAAACGCCGGACAGCGGTTCGTATGTTACGCCGATAAGGTCGAGCGCCGCCTCGGCCGCTTGCTCGCTTTCGGCCGCCACCAGGGCGATCGGTTCGCCCACGTAGCGCACCTTCTTTTCCGCCAATACCCGGTACAGCCCTTCGAACTGGGCGCCGATGTCGGTGCTCTGGCCGAACTTGGCCCGCAGGTTGTTGTTGGGCACATCGGCGGCGGTCAGCACCGCTTTTACGCCCGGCAGGGCTCTCGCCCGCTCCGTATCGACGGCCAGGATGTTGGCCGCCGGATATTGGCTGCGCAGTACCTTGGCGTACAGCATGCCAGGCATTGTGAAGTCGTCGGCGTAGACGACAGTGCCCTTCACTTTCGGCCATGCGTCAAATTTCGGCAGCCCTTTGCCCACGATGCTTGTTTCCATGTTACGCCTCCTTCCTATGCCCGTTGCTGTTCGGCCGTATTGTCGTAAGCGACCGCCCATACGGCGTCGACGATCTTTTGATAGCCGGTGCAGCGGCAGAGGTTGCCGGACAAAGCCTCGCGAATTTCGGTACGGGTCGGTTGGGGGCTGCGCTGCAGGAACCCCCTGGCCGCCGCCAGCATCCCCGGAGTGCAAAAACCGCACTGTACGGCGCCATGCCGGGCAAAACTATCCTGGAGCCGCATCGTCAGCGGATCGCGTTCCAGTCCCTGCAACGTCCAGACTTCCTGACCGTCGGCCTGGGCCGCCAGCACCAGGCAGGACTTGACGACCTTGCCGGCAAATACCAGCGTGCAGGTGCCGCACTCCCCCATACCGCAACCGCATTTCACATCGGTTATGCCGCACCGCTTGCGTAAAAAGTCCAGCAAAGACTCTCTTGCCGCGACTTTCGCCCGGATCTCGCTGCCGTTGACCGTCACCTTTATCGCTACTTGCTGTTTGAAATCCAAGTCAGCACCCCCTTTATGCCCGGACGGCTTCGAGCGCCCGCCGCAGCAGCACGCCAGCCAAGTGAGTCCGATATTCCTTCGACGCTCGCAGGTCACTGATCGGGCTGATTTCGCCGCGGACGAGTTCGGCGGCCTCAGTCAGCGTCGTCGCGTCGATTGAACGTCCCTGCAGGTATTTTTCGGTTTGCCTTGCCCTGAGAGGCGTCGGCCCCACCGCGCCTAGGGCGACGCGGGCCTCGGTCACGATGTCGCCATCCAGTTTAATGGCCGTCGCGACCGTAACGAGCGAAATCGCCATCGACCGGCGCAGGCCGTTTTTGATGAACCAGCTTTTCCGGGCGGCGTCGCGCGGGAACGATACGGCGGTAATCAACTCGTCGGCGGCGAGGACGGTCTGATAGGGACCAAGCCATATAGCGGAAAGGGGCACTTCGCGCTCGCCGGCCGCCCGGCTGACCACGGTGGCGGAAGCGTCGAGCGCCAGCAAGGGAACCGCGCTGTCCGCCGCCGGCGATCCGTTGGCCAGATTCCCGCCGATCGTCGCCCGGTTGCGCACCAACGGATCGGCAAACTGACGGCAAGCACGCCATAAGGCGACCGCTTCATTTTCAATCAGCGGCGAGTGCAGCAATTCGTCGATGGTCGTAAGCGCCCCGACGCGGATGTTGCCGCCGGCGACGGCCACGCCCCGCAGTTCCTGCAGGCCACTGATATCCATCAGCACGCAATCGGTCAATTCTTTGGCTCTCATATCGGGTAATAAATTAGTACAGCCCGCCGCAATGCGAACCTTCCCGCCTCCCTGGCGCAGTATCTCCAAACCTTCGTCCACGGTGGCGGGCGCAATATAGCGATATTCTGTCAAGGTCCCACTCCTCTCCTAATTACTGCCTGTGCCGGCCATCTTACCGAAAGCCGGCTAGGCTATTCCCGGCTTAGTCGAAGCCAGCAGGTACGCCGGCGTAATCTTTGCGCTGGCTTTGCCTTCGATAGCGATCAATTCCCGGCAAAGCGCCTCCCGGTTGGCCTCGATATATTGGGTGGCCGCAATCAGGCCGATGCTGGCGATGACTTCACCTTTGCCGTGGAATACCGGCGTGGCGATGGCCGATACCCCGGGCTCCAGTTCTTCGAGGCAATAGGCTATCCGCTTCCCGGCGATTTCAGCCAGTTCGGCCGTAATTTCGGCCAATTCGGTCTTGGTATGCTCGGTGTACTTCGTTAACGTCTCCTTCGAAAACAGCGACTCGATCACGCGCGGCGGCTGAAAGGCCAGAATCGCCTTGGCGGCTGCCGTACAGTGCAACGGCATCCGCTGCCCCACGTGGACAAAATAGGTGTTTCTGCTGTCGGACGGCTGCCTGGTATATACGCAATACACCTGGCTGGCGTCGAAGCGGCATAGATGCGTGTACAGGCCGGTGCGCTGGGCCAGCAAATCGCAGTGCTCCCTCAGCAGGCCGACCGGGTCCTGTCCGGCCAGAAACCGGCTGCCCCACAGCATCGATCGCGGCCCAAGGCTGTATTTGCGGGTTGCGGCATCCTGGCTGAGCAAGCCGTGGCTTACCATCTCCCGCAGCATGCGGTGGAGCGTTCCCTTGCTCAGCCGGGTCCTCTTGGCTAATTCACTCGTCCCCAGCCCGGCCAAGCCTTCCTCGCTGACGATGTCCATCACTTCCACAAAGCGGTTGAGCCATTCCATATAAACCACTACCTCTCAAAACAAAGTAATAATAATATTTTCTATATAGTAATCGGTTTGACCAGCCGTCCGCAGGGCTCGCCCAGGACCACGCCGTCCTTGACGATTGGCCGGCCCCGCAAATAAGTTGCCACCGGCCAGCCCTTGATCTTCATGCCGTGGTAGGCGGTAAGCGGCTGCTTGCTATGTAGCTTTTCGTTCCTTATTTCCTGTTCCCTATTCATATCGACCAGTACAAAATCGGCATCCGCGCCCGGTTCAAGGCTTCCCTTGCGGGGGAAGAGGTTAAAGAGCCGGGCGGGGTTTTCGGCCATTTTCTCAACCACGAACGGTAAGGTAATCGCCCCCCGGCTGACTTCGCCCAGCATTAGCGGCAGCATGGTTTCTACATCGCACATTCCGGCCGGAATGCTGAACAGATCGCCCTGCTTCTGCGCCACCTTATGCGGCGCATGGTCCGAGCACACCAAACCTATCGTCCCGGCCCGCAGTCCCGCCCACAGCGCCCTTCTGTCCCGCTCGCCCCGTACCGGCGGATAGACCTTCATGACCGGCCCGACGCGGTCAAAATCCTTGTCTTCGAGAAACAGATAATGCGTGCACGTTTCCGCTGTGATCGGCAGCCCTTGCGCCTGGGCTGCGGCTACCAGCTCCACTCCCTCGGCGGTGGACATATGGGCGATATGCAGCCTGGCCCCGGTTGCCCGGCTGTAGGAGATAGCGATCTTAATTGCCACCTCTTCAGCCACATTGGCCCGCGCCGTCAGCAGAGCGGCGTAGCCGCGGCGCCCCGACTCCAATACCCGCCGGGTCAGAGTCCGTACAAGCGCGGGGTCTTCACAGTGAACAGACATCACCGCGCCGGTGCGGGCAACGTCATCGAACACGTCGTACACCCGGCCGTTGTCCAGGGGCGGAATGATATCCGGCTCATCATCGTCGTAGTTGTAGACCAACTCGTAAGTCTTGCTGTTCAGGGCATATCCCCAGAGAAATTTGAACGCGACCGTTCCTGCCGAGACCATGCCCGCAAGCTTGTCGCGGTTGTAGTGCCCCATGGTCAGGCCCCATAGCGCAAAATCAACATAGGCTTTTGAACTGAAATACTCCGCCTTGGCCGAAAAGCTTACCGCATCCATGACCGGAGGATTGCTGTTCGGCATATCGAAAACCGTTGTCACGCCCCCTACCGCCGCAGCCCGGGTGCCGTGAGCGAAATCTTCCTTGTCCGAGTGGCCCGGGTCGCGGAAATGGCAATGAACATCGACACACCCCGGCAAAACATACAACCCAGTCGCGTCATGCACCTCGGCTGCCTGCCGTATATCGGCCGTAACCTCGGCTACCTTCCCGTCGCGGATATAGACATTCGCTGCTTTGATTCCTTGCCCGGAAACAAGCCAACCGTTTACTATCCCAAGATCGTACATCGCTTCCTCCTACTCTGCCATGCCCATAAAACATGTCTGATAAGTCGATTTGTACCGCTCAGCGGTACATCGTACCATTATAAGGCACGCAGAAAGCACCCTCGTCTATATTACTTCCGCCCCAGGGCCTCTTCACATTAACCACCTCTCTCACGTGTAATAATTGGAACTACTGCCAAATAAAAAAACTGCCTCGCAAAGATCTTTCTTTGCCAAGGCAGCCTTGCCTACTATCATATCAAATCATTGTAACCGTATGGATTAAGGATAACCGCTTTTTTACATCTTGTCAATTATTTTCTATAAATCTTTCCTGGTGATACAAGCTTTGGCGCCAAATATGCCGACAAGCCCCCCAGTGATCTGGTTAAAATTGGGCTACAAGCCCAAGACGGGACGTCTACCGTTATGTGCGGATTATAAGGGAGGTCTTCATCTTGCAGGCTGATGGTGAGCGCATCAATCGTCTTTTTAAGCTCTGAATATCCGGCGAATTTTATCGCCTGCTGCTCTTCGCCATATTTTCCGAGCCTCCCTTACACCCGGAATCTGGCCACCGCCACCTGCAGGTCCTGGGCCAGTTTCGCCAGTGCCTGGCTGGAGGTGGAGATTTCCTCCATTGAGGCCAGTTGCTCTTCGGTGGCCGCCGAAACGCTCTGCGCTTCGCCAGCTGATGATTTGCTGAGGTTGTCGATCTTTCTCACCGAGCCAACTATCTGCTGGCTGCCGCTCGCCATCTGCTGCACGGCCGCCGAGATCTCCCTCACCTGGCCCGACACCTGCGACACCAGTTCCACGATTTCCTTAAACGCCTCCCCTGCGCCAGTGACGACTTCCGTGCCGATTCTCACTTCCTGGGCGCCGGCGTTCATCGCAGCAACAGCCTTGTCGGTGTCTTTCTGAATACCTTGAATCAACTCAGCAATCTGCTTGGCGGCATTCTGCGATTCTTCGGCCAGCTTTCGTACTTCCTCGGCCACTACCGCAAAGCCGCGGCCCTGTTCGCCGGCCCGCGCCGCCTCAATCGCCGCGTTGAGGGCCAGCAGGTTGGTCTGGCCGGCGATGCCGGAGATGGTGCCAACGATCTGGCCGATCTCTTTCGACTGTACCCCTAGTTTTGCGACGGCTTCCGCCATAGTCTGCGCCGTAGTTTCAATATTTTTCATCTGACTGACGGCTTTCTCCACCGCCTTGCCGCCGTCCTTAGCTTTTTCGGTCGCCAGGGCCGACTGCTCCGCGACGTTGTTGGTGTTGGCCGCCACCTGCTGGATGCCGGCCGACATCTGCTCCACCACCGCCGACGTCTCGTTGGCCGCCGCCAGTTGCTCCGTCGCCCCGTTAGCCACGCCGGCGATCGAGGCCGCAATCTGGTTGGCCGCCTGGGCCGACTGCTCTGAGCTGGCCGTCAGCTCTTCGGACGAGGCGCCGACTTGCTCGGTAGCTTGAGACACTTGCCTCAGTATGGCCCGCAGATTCTGGGCCATCGCGGAGCAGCTTTTCGCCAGGCGGCCGACCTCATCTTTTGTATCGATACCCAAGCGCTCAACATCGACAGTCAAATCGCCTTTGGCCACTTCCTGCATCGCATTGCTCAAAGAATTCAGCGGCTTGGCAATTTGGGCGGTAAACAAGATTATGATCAAACCGAGGAGCACGACAGTAACCAGGCCTATCCCGATGCTGTAGTTACGCATCGTCGCCAGGTCTTCGTAAAACTCCTTGGTGGGGGCGCTTGTTATGAACAGGAGCGGCGTGCCTTGGATAGGCACTACACAAAAAGATCTCTCAACTCCCTCGTCGACATAGCGAAAGATCGTTCCGCCGGGAGCGTCTTTGAGCTGGTTATAAAGAGGCTCCAGGACGCCATTATCTACTTTTTGCATGTAGTCGCCGGCCTGCCTGGTGGGGTGTATCACATAGATACCCGAGCTATCCAAAATATGGCCGTAGCCGGTCTTCGCTACCTTTGTTTCCAACACCCTTTTCTTAACCGCGTCGAGATTGACTTCGAAAGCGGCCACACCTATAACCACACCGTCGCGGACGACAGCCTTGGTGATAGAAACAATCATCTTGCCGGTAGTCATGCTTTTGTAGGCATTTGTGACCAGGACCTTGTCCGGGTTGCTCACCGAGTTTTTATACCATGGCCTTGCCGTAGGATCGTATCCCGGCGGCATGGCACCATCAGCCGACTTGATAAAACGCTTGTCCGCATAGCCGACACAGACATTGTCCACATTGCCTACGCTTTTATGCACTCGTTTGAAGAGGGCCTCCGCCTCAGTGTCCGGCATATTGGCGGCTAATGCGTTAGCCACCGTCAACACCTGTCCCTTAACAAGTGCGAATTCAGTTTCTATGTCCTGAGCCCGGAAGTTTGTACCCATGGTCATTGCATTTCTGACGTTGCTCGTTACTGCGGCATCCGCATTATAATACGCTACAACGGATGCCAAGCTAAAGCAAATTATTACTGGTACAAGCACAAATAACAACATCTTAGTTTTGATAGAATTAAGTTTAGTGAAGTTACCAAACATATCGGCCATGAAGCATCCCCCTAAACGCAAATTATATCAATATTATGTATAATCTTCGCATTTTTATTGTTTCACTCAGTTCCCATCCTGCAGAAAAATCCCTCAGCATACCAGAAAAAGCATGCATCTGTGCGGACGGGTCTTCGTCGCATAAACCATTTAGTAGCGTAGAACGCCTCTCTTTTCAGGGGCTATTTCGAAAAGGGACGATACGGAGTAATTGCTTTTATATGCGCAGGAACTGCCAGTTCAACCGACAGTTCCATCGCCAAAACATTCTGGGTAAAGTTTTGCAGGGAAAAACGCCAGCGCCGTCTCTTTATCGTCACAGAGCGCCACTAAACATTCAATGGAGTCAGCTCTTGGATTATGTCAGCCGCTTCGGTCACGGGTTAAGAATATCCGCGACCTTCCCGCCGAAGGCGCACTTCCCGCCTCACGCTACTTTCCGGTGAAAACAGGCTTTCTTTTTTCCAAAAATGCCCGCATGCCTTCTTTTTGATCCGCGGTTGTGAAACACATGCCAAAGGTTTCGGCCTCGAAAACGTAGGCCAACTCCGAATCCATCTCTACCCCTTTGTTGATGGCCAGCTTGGCCTGGCTGAGCGCCAAAGGCGCCTTGCCCATAAATTTCTTTGCAAGTGATTTGGCATTATCCATAAGCGCCTCGGCCGGGAAAACCATATCCGCCAGACCGATACGCAAAGCTTCCTCGGCACCGATAATATCACCGCTGAAGATAAGCAGTTTAGCCTGTCCTTTTCCCACCAGCCTGGTAAGACGCTGGGTGCCCGCAAATCCGGGTATTATACCCAGATTTACCTCCGGTTGGCCAAATTTGGCTTTGTCTGACGCGAGGCGGATATCGCAGGCCATGGCGAGTTCGCAACCGCCCCCCAGAGCAAATCCGTTAATAACGGCGATGACCGGGCGCGGGAAGTTCTCGATGCGGGAGAACACCTGTTGGCCAAGCCGGGCCCATTCCCTTGCTTTGATAGCACCCATATCGGCCATTTCGCTAATATCGGCCCCTGCTACAAACGCCTTCTCGCCAACGCCTTCTCGCCGCTTCCGGTTATGATAAGGACCCCCAGGCTTTGATCGTCAGCCAGTTTCTTTATGGCGTCATCCAGTTCAAGCATCGTGGCTAGATTGAGGGCATTCAGTTCTTTCGGACGGTTTATGGTGATAGTAGCTATCCCGCCGTCCTTTTCCAGCAAAATGTTTTTATACATCGCCATTCCTCCTACTTTTCCGAATAGTCGTAGAAACCGCGGCCGGATTTACGGCCTAACCAGCCGGCATCAACGTATTTGCGCAGTAGCGGGCATGGACGGTATTTGGAATCACCATAGCCTTTATACAGTACTTCCATGACATAAAGAACGGTGTCCAGGCCGATGAGGTCGCAAAGAGCCAGCGGGCCCATGGGGTGATTGTAGCCAAGCTTGGCGCATGCATCGATATCTTCTACGCCGGCTACCCCTTCCATCAGGGCGTAAACAGCTTCGTTTATCATCGGTACCATGATTCGGTTGGCACAGAAGCCGGGAAAGTCTTCGATTTTAACCGGATTTTTTTTCAGGGCCAGAGCCAGGTCACGCGTAGTATCGAAGGTTTCCTTAGAAGTCGCCAGGCCCATTATGACTTCCACCAACTGCATGACCGGCACCGGGTTGAAGAAGTGCATGCCGATGACCTGCGTCGGCCGCTTCGTTGCCGCGGCAATCTGGGTAATCGGCAACGAAGAAGTGTTGCTGGCAAGAATGGCGTGGGCGGGAGCAGCCTGATCGAGGACAGTGAATATTTCTTTTTTGATATTGAAATTCTCAGTAGCGGCTTCCACGGCAAAATCGGCGTCAGCGGCAGCGGCAGCCAGGTCTGTCTGGCCCTTTATCCGCCCGAGGATGCCCTGCTTATCGCTATCCGCCATTTTCCCCTTCTCGACCAGCTTGGCCAAGTTCTTTTCAATGCCTTTAAGGCCACGGTCGATGAACTCCTGTTGGATGTCTTGAATCATCACCTCAAGACCGGCGGCTGCCGCCACTTGGGCAATACCGCTTCCCATCTGGCCGGCGCCGACAACCAAAAGCTTTTTGACAGGCATTAAATCCTACCTCCTCAATAAATTCTCCTCGAAAGTATTCACCATGGACGTTATGGAACTCGCTTTTTCTGCACATATTCGTGGATATTGGCCGCCGCTTTCTTGCCCGCACCCATGGCGAGGATGACGGTGGCCGCGCCAGTCACGATGTCGCCGCCGGCAAACACTCCCGGTTTCGAAGTAGCGCCGCTGTCGTCGGCGACGATGTTGCCGCGCTTGTTTACCGACAGCCCCGGCGTGGTATCCTGGATGAGCGGATTAGGCCCCTGGCCGATGGCCATGACAACCGTGTCGACTTCCAACACAAAGTTAGAGCCTTCTTGGGGAATCGGCTTGCGACGGCCAGATTCGTCCGGCTCGCCAAGCTCCATGGTTATGCACTCCAGACCTTTTACCCAGCCCTTATCGTCGCCCAGCACCGCCAGCGGGGCGGTCAATAGACGAAAATCGACGCCCTCTTCCTTGGCATGCACCAGTTCCTCATGGCGGGCTGGCATCTCGTCCTCGGAGCGGCGATATACGATATACACCTTCTCGGCCCCCAGCCTTAGCGCCGTACGGGCAGCGTCCATAGCCACATTGCCGCCGCCGACCACCGCCACCTGCCGGCCGACGCGGACCGGGGTGCCGGTATGGGGGAAGCGGTAAGCCTTCATAAGATTGACACGGGTGAGAAATTCGTTGGCCGAATATACGCCGTTGAGGTTTTCGCCGGTAATCTCCATAAAATGGGGCAGGCCCGCACCCGTGCCGATGAACACGGCGTCATAGCCTTCCTCGTTTAACAGTTCATCGACCGTGAAGGTCTTGCCGATGACGGCGTTGACGTTGATTTCGACCCCTAGGCTGCGCAGGGCGGCGATTTCTCGCTGGACGATGGCCTTGGGCAGACGAAACTCGGGAATGCCGTACATCAGCACGCCGCCAGCGGCGTGTAGGGCCTCGAACACCGTTACCTTGTAGCCCAGCCGGGCCAGGTCGCCCGCTGTGGTGAGACCGGCCGGACCCGCGCCGACTACCGCCACCTTGCCGAGGGCTTCTTGGGCGGCCGGAGATTTATCTTCCCGCCCTTTGGCCATGGCGAAATCGGCGGCGAACCGCTCCAGGCGGCCGATGCCCACCGGTTCGCCCCTTTTCCCGAGCACGCAGAACTTCTCGCATTGGTCCTCCTGGGGGCAGACGCGGCCGCAGACGGCCGGCAGGTTGTTGACCGTCTTGATCGAATCGATGGCGCCGTCAAAGTCTTCTTCTTTGATATGTTTTATGAAGCGGGGTATGTCGACTTCCACCGGGCAGCCCTGGCGGCAGGGAGAAGTCTTGCACTGCAGGCACCGCTCGGCTTCGGCTTTGGCGGTCGCGGCGTCGTAGCCGAGGGCGACTTCGTTGAAGTTGCGCCGGCGGACCTCCGGCTCCTGCTCAGGCATCTTGTGCTTTAGCGGTTGCATTTGCAGCTCCCTCCCCCGCAGCGCTCAGTTTTCTCGTGCTCATGGTACATCCGTTGCCTGACCATCAGCCCGTCGAAGTCGACCTGATGAGCGTCAAACTCCGGCCCGTCTACGCAGGCAAACTTGTTCTTGCCGCCAATACTAACCCGACAGCCGCCGCACATCCCGGTGCCGTCGACCATGATCGGGTTGAGACTGACCAGGGTGGGGATGTCGTGAGCCTTCGTCACATTGGCTACGCTTCGCATCATGATAACCGGGCCGATTGCCATAACGAGGTTGATCTTTTCGCCGGCGTCGATCATCTCCTGCAGCGGGTGGATGACGAGGCCCTTGCGGCCTTTGGAGCCGTCATCGGTGGTGATGTGCAGCACGTCGCTCGCCGCCGCCATTTCTTTCTCCATTATGAGGAGGTCGGCGTTCCGGGCGCCGATGATCGATATTACCTTGTTGCCGGCTTCTCTGAAAGCACGGGCGATCGGATACACCGGGGCGACGCCGATGCCACCGCCGACACACACGACCGTGCCGAATTTGGCGATATGGGTGGCTTTGCCGAGCGGACCTGCCAAGTCGAGCAGCTTGTCGCCCACCGCCAACGCGCCTAGCTGACGGGTGGTATGGCCGACTTCCTGGAAAATGAGGGTGATTGTGCCGTCATCCCGGTCGAAGTCGGCGATCGTTAGCGGTACCCGCTCTCCGTCCTCGTCGATCCGCAGGATTATGAACTGGCCGGGCTGGCATTTGCGGGCAATCTGCGGCGTCGACATAACGAAAGCTTTTACGCCTGCTGACAGTTCTTTTTTGGCGAGAATCGTGAACATGTTGTCACTTCCTTTGGGCTCTCTGGCGACAGTAGAAATACGCACAGAGCACTTATTACCCTCTCGGATGAGTCATTCGCAGTCTATAATTTTTCAACAACAGTGGCGATGGCCGGCCCTCCGCCGACGCAGAGGGAGGTCAGGCCATACCGGACTTTGCGGCGGCCCATCTCGTATATCAGCGAAACGATGATGCGGGCGGCGGTGCAGCCTACGGGATGGCCGAGACCAATACCCGAGCCGTTGGCGTTCACTTTTTCCAAGGGAATCTTTAATTCGCGGTTAACAGCCAAAAACTGAGCGGCAAAAGCTTCGTTGATTTCGAAGTAGCCGATATCCTCCTGCTTAAGCCCAGCATAGTCAAGCGCCTTGGGAACGGCGTATACGGGACCGATGCCCATAATCTCGGGGGCAACACCGGCGCTGGCGGTGGACTTCAACTTGGCTAGCGGCTTGATACCCAACTCTTTGGCTTTTTCGGCGGTCATGAGAACGAGGGCGGCGGCGCCGTCGTTGACCCCCGAGGCATTACCGGCGGTAACGGTGCCGTCTTTCTTGAAGGCCGGCTTCATGGCCGTCAGTTTTTCCAGACTAACGTCGGCGCGGGGATGCTCGTCGGTGTCGATAACGACCGCCCCCTTACGGCTCTGGATAGTGACAGGGACGATTTCCTCTTTGAAAGCGCCTTCTTTAATCGCTTTAACGGCTCGTTGATGGCTCATGAGAGCCAGCTCGTCCTGTTCCTGGCGGGCGATGTTGTAGCGCTCGGCCAGGTTCTCTGCCGTCAGACCCATGTGGTAGCCCATCAGAGCGCAGACGAGTCCGTCATGCAGCATGGAGTCATGTATCTCGCCATTACCCATGCGATAGCCCTCGCGGGCCCCCTTTAGAATATAAGGCGCCTGTGACATGCTTTCGGTGCCGACCGCCACGGCAATATCGGCTTTCCCCAGCATTATCGACTGACTGGCTAGTTCGAAGGCCTTCATGCCGGAGCCGCACTGCTGGTCAACGGTATAGGCGTAGCCGCTCTCAGGCATGCCGCACTTAAGCTGGATCTGCCGGGCCGGATTGCCCTTGACCCCAGCCTTATAAATCATCCCGCAGGCAAGCTCGCTGACCTGCTCCGGCTTTAGGCCGGCCTGGGCAAGGGCGGCCTGGACGACAGTAACGCCAAGTTCGACAGGGCCAACGCTTTTGAGGGAGCCGAGAAAATCACCGATCGGGGTCCGTTTGGCCCCTACAATTACAACTTCGCGCATTCTAAAACACCCTACTTTCTGTTAAATTGCTTTCTTGCTCTTCAAAGCGGCGATTTGCTCGTCAGTCATGCCAAGCAGCGATTTCAAAACCTCGGCGGTATTCTGTCCCAGAAGCGGCGG
>JALHDI010000035.1:0-11337 GCA_022839045.1 Sporomusaceae bacterium | reverse complement strand
GCCTCGGTATTGACAACTGACGTTTCCGAAAAACGCATTGGGGTGGCCGGAAGTTTAACCGGCCCAAACAGCGGGTCGTTCACCTCGACAATCATATCACGCATGAGAAACTGCGGATCGCTCACAAGCTTATCGATACTGAACACCGGGGCCGACGGTACCTCGTGTTTTTCCAGCAGCGCCAGCGGTTCGTCCACATTGGCGAAGGACTGCAGCCAACCTTCGATGGCGCTCACTACCGCATCAAGGTTTTGCGCGCGCAGGCCGGGGTCGCTGAACTGGGGATCGTCAATCATTTCCGACCGGTTCATCGCCGTGCACAGCCGTTTCCAGATGGCCGGATTCAGCGCCCCCAGGACCACGTAGTTGCCGCGGCCGGCGGCGAATACTCCGTACGGACCCATGGTGGCGTGATGGCGCCCGCTACGCATGGGTTTGTCGGTGCCGCCGCTCATGGTGTAGCGGGGAATAGCGGTTTCGATAATGGCCGACAGGCAATCGCGCAGGGAAATGTCGATATATTGGCCCTTACCCGTCTTCTCCCGGTAGTAAAGGGCCGCACCGATAGCCGCCAAAGCATGGGTGCTGGCGTTGACGTCGCCTATCGAGGTGCCGGAGCGTGTCGGCGGCCGGTCGGCGTCGCCGGTCATCCACATCAGGCCGCTCATGGCCTGGGCGACGATGTCGTAGCCCACCCGCTGGGAATAGGGGCCTTCCTGGCCGAAGGTCGATATCGAGCACATAATGATATCCGGTTTAACCTTTTTGAATTCCTCGTAGGTAAAGCCCAGTGATTTCATGACCCCCGGCTTGAAATTCTCAGTGATGATATCCGACTTGCGGGCCAGCTCGAAAATGATTTCCTTGGCCTCGGGCGCTTTGAGGTTGAGGGTAATCGACTTCTTGCCGCGGTTGAGCATCATGTAGTAGCCGCTCTGCCCCTTGGCAAACGGCGGCATTCCCCGTTCGTCGGCGCCTTTTCCGGGCTGTTCGACTTTTATCACCTCAGCCCCAAGGTCGCGCATCATTTGCGTAAGATAAGGTCCGGCCAGGACGCGGGTAAAGTCTAGCACCCGGATACCGGCAAGATTTTTTTCCGCCATTCTTTTCACTCCCATAGACTGATTTTACAAAGCGGTGTGGGCAATGCCCACACCGCTTCGCTTCCGTCCTAACCGACGGTTTCGTATCGCTTGAGGGCAGCCAGGATAGTGTCTGACAAGTCGTCTTCCGCTACAGGCCAAAGATCGACCGCCTCACTAGTGGCACTGACCACCGGTCCGGCGAACGGCGGGCGAGTGGCGCAGTCGCTACGACAGCTGCTAAGCACCAACAGCACGTCGTAATCGGCATCGTCCCAGCGGACAAACGAAACCCCCTCAGCCCGCGCCGCCAGTGCTCTAAACAATGCCGGCATGTCGACACACGGGTTGCAGTTGCCGCAGAATTTTACGCCGACCTTCACGCCTGGGTCCTTTTATTTGCCTTTGCCGGCGGCCGCTTCTTGCATTGCCTTGGCTACCTCGGCCGGCACCCCGGCGATATCGAGGGCGCAACGCTTCTTGTGTTCCAGGTTGGAAAGCTTGGAATAGAAAACTTTCTGCGCCTGAGGCGAACCGGCGCCGTGCATGCTCTCGACCAGAGCGGTGCCGCCGGTCATGTTTTCGATCAGGCGGCCTACCCGGAGCCGATACTCGGTGGGTACGGAAGCCACGCCTTTCAGGTACTTTTCGACATACTTGCCGATTTCCGGGCTCTTGAGATCGGCCTCGGAAGGCATGGTGGCGGTGATGCCGCCGCCAATATCCTGGGCCAGGCGGTCGATGTCGTAGATGAGGCGGGTGACGTTGTGCTTACCGACGTTGGCCAGCAGCGGGTCGACGTAATAGGAGCCGGCGGCTGTCGGTTTTCCTTCGGCCGAGCAGGCGATCGAGCAAGCATACAGCGTCTCGGTCAAATGGATCATTTCATTGATCTTTTCTTTGACATGGGCAGCCTTGCCGTAGCCGCTCATGTCGGCCATGACTGCGGCCGCGCCGATAACGACGTCGGAAACGCCGCCCTTGCAGCCGCCGTAGTTCTGGCGGTGATAGCAGGCAAATCTTTCTACCAGGTGCCCGCTGTACTCGACTTCGCCGCACATAAAGACTTTATCCCAGGGGACGAAGACGTTCTCCAGGACGGTCAGACATTCGCCGCCGACGATACCGTAGCGCGCGTTGCCCTGGTCGATTTCGCCTTCGCACTTGCGATCGTCGTTGGTCTGGCGGCCGAAGATATGGATGATCCCCGGAGCATCAACAGGTATCGCGCATGAAACCGCATAATCCTTGTCTTCCGGTCCCATGGCCATGGTGGGCATAATGAGCATTTCGTGAGAATTTACCATACCAGTCATGTGGGCTTTGGCGCCGCGGATTACGATACCCTTGTCGTTCTTCTCGACGATATGGACGAAAAGGTCGGGGTCGGCCTGCTGGCTCGGGCGCAGACTGCGATCGCCTTTGGGATCGGTCATGGCTCCAGCCACCATCAGGTCGTTCTCCTGCCAGTATTCCAGGAACTTCTTGAGGCGGGCATGATACTCGGTTCCCAGTTTCTTATCCATTTCGAAGGTTACCGTATATAGAGCGTTGATGGCGTCAAAGCCCACACAGCGCTGGTAGCAAGTACCGGTCTTCTGCGAGATCATCCGCAGCATCTTGACCTTTTTCACCAGGTCGTCGACGCTCTGGTGGATGTGGGTGAAGCGGTTGATCTTTTTGCCGGTGAGATGGGACTTAACGGTCATGAGATCTTCGCAAGCCGGATCATGGGCAAGATCGTAGGTCATAGCCGCGGAGTTTACGTGGCCGCGGATGAACGGGTGGTCGACCACCTCGTCGCTCTTCAGCAGCTGGCCCTTGACATATACCTTGAAGTTGCGTTTGCGCAGGCTGTCGATATACTCCTTGCCTGTTTTCATTTTTTGTTCCTCCTTTTGTTAAGTTCTAGCGCGCGACCCAGCCGCCGTCAACCATCAGCGTATGGCCGGTGATGTAGCTGGACCAGTCGGAAGCGAGGAATACCACCGGTCCGGCCAGATCCTCGATCGAGCCTAACCGCCCCATCGGCGTACTCGACAGGATGGCCTGAAGCCGCACCTGGTCGGTAAGCCAGCCCTCGGTCATAGGCGTGCGGATATACGCCGGGGCGATAGCGTTTACGTTAATGTTAAACTGAGCCCACTCGAGCGCAAGCACTTTGGTGAGTTGGACGATGCCGCCCTTGCTGGCGGCGTAGGGAGCCAGCCAAGGCAGCCCGATAACGCCCAGGATGGAGGCGATATTGATGACCTTGCCGCTTTTCTGCTTGATCATCTCCTTGCCCACCCGCTGGGCAACAAGAAAGATGCCCTTGAGGTTGGTGCTGAGCACCCTGTCCCACTCTTCCGCCGAAAGGTCGACAACCGGTTTACGGATATTCATGCCGGCATTGTTGAGGAGAATGTCGACCTTGCCGAAAGTCGCGACCGCCTTCGCAACCATCTCGTCGACGGCCTCCGGCACTGTGACGTCGCAGGAAATTGCTATAGACTTGCGCCCCATAGCTTGTATTTCCTTAGCTGCTTCCTCTCCTTCAGCCAGGTTGCGACTCACGACGACGATATCAGCGCCTGCATGAGCTAAAGCACAGGCCATACCGAAGCCAATACCCTTGCTTCCTCCGGTTACTATTGCGGCCTTGCCACTCAGGTCTGCACTGGGAAAATTCATTATATCTACCTCCTTTAATTGATTGCTGAGTTATTATTAGCCTGAGACTTTCTGCTCATCGGCGGTCTTGCCTTTGGCACCCACCAGATCTTCGATGTTCAGGGGGTCTTCCTTGAGCAGCAGTGTAACCACGGCTCCTACGGCGGCGCAAGCTGCGAACATGTAGAAAACCTTATCATAGAAAATGCCTTGGGCCGTCTTTTCTACCAAGTAGCCGGCTAGGAGCGGCGAAATAAAAGCCCCCAATTGTCCGATACCGTTGGTCAGGCCTACGGCCGAGCCAACCACCTCTTTAGGATAGCGCATCTGCGGATAAGCATAGATAACGCCCCAGATCATGTTGACAAAGAAACCGTTAAGAATCAGCATAGCGATAAGTGTCCCGGTGCTACCCTTCGGTACTTGCCCCAAATACATCAACACGGGAATGGAGACAAGGAAGGAAATTAGCGCCACCTGCCTGGTACGGTGGAAAACCTTGTCCATCAGCCAGCCGCCGAACATCGTCGAAACGATAGCGACGGCATACGGCAGAGCCGAGAGGGCCCCCATCTTGGCAAGACTAAAGCCGTGTTGCTCAAACAGGAAGGAGGATATCCACGAAGTGCTGCCCCAATAGATAGCCAGCAGGCAAAAGAGCTGAGCTGCATACATCCACAACGATGGATCCTTCAGGATAACCCCGACGCCGAGAGTTTTCACCGCAGTCTCATTGGTCACAACCCCGGCTTTGATATAGTCGTATTCTTCCTGGGACAATTTTCCGCGTTTTAGCATATCTTCCGGCTTATCGGCCACAAAATACCACAGCAGAGCTATTCCGAAAAGACCGGGTACCGCCAGAATGTAAAATATCGTGCGCCAGTCACCGCCCAACGCGGTGGCCATAAAAGTAATCACTATGGGGATAATAGCCGGCGCAAATGCCCACGTTGTCGAAAAGAATGCCGTCGCCCGGCCCTTTTCGCTCTTAGGGAACCAGTCGGCAATACACTTGTTTGCCGGCGAGAAGTGATGGCCTTCGCCCAAACCCAGGCCGAGCCGCAGCAATACGAACTGCGTATAATTTCGGACCATGCCGGTCAGGAATGTGACTGCCGTAAACACCACAATAGCGATCCCCATAACCCGCTTGGGACCGATTTTGTCGGCGAGATAACCGGCGCTGACCTGCGCTAACGCGTAGGCAAAGAAGAATATTGATGCCGCGAAACCTATCTCCTGATGGGTCAAATCGAGGTCTTTCCTGATGAGAGGCAAAAATGTCAGAACGCTGATCCGGTCAAAATAATTGATAATATACAATAACCAGAGCATGATAACGATGACCCAACGGTACCCCCAGACTTTCTTCGCACCATCTTGAACAATACCACTCATTGGCCGACTCCTCTCTCATGAAAAAATTTTCTCAGCGTGCCTCCCGGCGCCCTAAGCTTTGTGCAATTCTCGTGCCAAGCACGAAATTCAGTCTTTTCGGACTTTTCGTCAAAATAAGAAAACGCCATGGTGATTATTTTCACCACAGCGTCGATGTCAAGTGTTATAATCACCAAGCACGAGATGGTGATAATAATCACCCTTGGTGACTTTTCTCACCACCCCGGCCGGTGATCGCCCCCTTAGGAAGCATTTTTTAATCTTTTGGGGTTAAACTTCCGTTTCGCGGCAGCAACCCAATGCCATATTTAGCTGCCTTCTTTATAACTGTCGAATGATCTACCCCCAATTTGCCAGCGGTCTGGCGCGTACTTCCATATCGCGCCAAAGCCCTGCTGAAAAACTGTTTTTCGAACTCCTCTTTCGCTTCCTTAAAGCTGAGCATGCCGAAGTCCGCACTGTCGGATTGTTTACCCAACGTTTTTTTCATCTCATCCGGCAGATAATCGGGGGTAATTTCCTCGCGGTCACAGACTATTACCAGGCGTTCTACAAGATTCTCCAGTTCCCTGACGTTTCCCTCCCAGGAATAACTTGTGAAGGCACGATATACCTCACTTGTTATCCGCTTGGCAACGTTATATTTCTCGTTAAATTTGCCTAACAGATAGTTTGCCAAAGGTATAATATCTTCCGGTCTTTCCCGTAACGGCGGAATGTGAATCTTCAGCACATTCAGCCGATAAAACAAGTCCGAGCGGAATTGTTTATGGCTCACCATTTCGTGCAGATCTCTGTTGGTAGCTGCGATCAGACGAACATCAACCTTAATAATCTTGTTGCTGCCAACCCGGTAGAACTCCTTTTGCTGGACAAAGCGGAGCAATTTAACCTGAAGCGCCATAGACAACTCCCCAATCTCGTCCAGCATCACCGTGCCGCCGTTAGCCATTTCAAAAAGGCCGGTCCGCCCTTCTTTCCTCGCCCCGGTAAACGCTCCACCCTCATAACCAAATAATTCTGATTCCAGCAGCGCTTCCGGAATGGCACCGCAGTTGATCTTTAAAAATGGCAACCCTTTGCGCAGGCTGTTCTTGCATACAAGGTCGGCGATAACCTCTTTACCCACCCCCGATTCCCCAGTGATAAGCAACGGCGCGTCAACCTTTGCGAACTTTATGGCGCTTTCCCGCACCGCTCCCATCTTTCGGCTGCGAAATATAAACTTTTCATTAAACATCTGTTCTTGGGTCAGCGTTTCGACAATCTGGGAATACTGGGTTAATTTTTTCTGAGATTCAGCCAGTTCCTCCTTTAGGCAGTTAATTTCCGTCATATCCCGGACATTGGTTACTACGCGGAATATTTTGCCGTCCGTGTCGAAAATCGGACTGCCGGTAATAACGCTCTGCCGCCCAGAGCGGAATGTCTGACTAAAGGTGTACGACTGGCCAGTCCTTAAAACATGCAACGAGGCCGAGTCGGAAACCAATCCTTTATCGACTATTGACTGAGCGGTCTCACCAATAACCTCTCCCTTGGGAACTCCGGTAATCCTCTCATAGCTAGAGTTTATCCGGATAAAAACACCTTTTTCATCGGAAACAACGATTCCATCGTGCGATGATTCGAAAATCGCTTCAAGCTCCTTGTTTATTTCCTCCAGGTTGTTGATTACTGAATCCCGCAACCCGGCATTATACATGATGCCAATGTAGCCATGAAAATAATCGGTTTTGACATGGCAACACTCCAATATGCCCTTTTCAGTCTGCAGAGCCGAAAACTCTCCTGGTTTTGGCCCGGATATACCTGCTAGTTCACTAATAGTCTGTCCAACCTTAAATCGGGGCGGAAGTCTGGGATCGGCGTATAATATCGTCCCTTCGTCAGAACAGATCAAGAAAATTAATGCTTGAATATTAGAAATGTTCAATGCACTTCTCCTTTTCTGCGACCTAAATAAGCGGTTTAGGGAATTGTGCACCTACCCTGCCACTTTTGTTCAAATGACAGGCGAAGCAGGCTCGGCTTGAAAAAGCAAATATTCGAATCAATCGAGAAGACCTGAAACAATTTTATTAACTACAAATATTAATCCATCAGTCCCTCGTTTACAATCCCTCATAAATTTTGTATATTCATCTAATTCTTTGGAAAAGGTCTTAAACCTCCATAATTATAAAAGAGATCTTCTCCCCGTTCCGGTTACCGCACCCATGACTCATCCGGCTTTGCCGCTGGACACGTCAAGCGGGGAAAAGCCACCCCTATACTAGGGTGGCTTTTCCCCGACTTTATTTTTTATTCTACGACTTCATTTTAATGAAACAAATAATGTTTCATTAAAATGAAGTCTAGAATGGAATCGCGTAAATACCACATCCGCAGGCACAAGTTCTTTAGAGAAAATTAATTAAAGTCGCGGAATAGCGAGGACGGGGCACGCAAAAAAAGCCTGCCTCATAAAAATAAAGTCACGGAATACTCATGCACCATCGAGTGACTCTTCCTCTAAGTCTTTACTCGTCTGTAAGTTTAAAATAATTCTGAGCTAAGCCTGCCAGTTGAGTTGCCATTTCTGAAAGACTCTGGCTGGCTACAGCAAGCTCGCGGACGGAGTTAGATTGCTGCGCAATACTGTCGTCTGCATCGACAAGCCGGGCACTGAATGAGCTTGCGACTTGCCGGATTTGTTCAAGGCTTTGATTTATGCTTATTACCGACTTGGATGTAGAATCGGCAAGTTTTCGAACTTCTTCGGCTACCACGCCAAAACCTCTGCCCATTTCCCCAACACGCGCCGCTTCAATTGTTGCGTTAAGGCCCAGCAGATTAGTTTGACTGGCGGTATTTTTTATAATAGAAATAATTTCGTTACTTTGCTTAGATACATCCTCTAGCTTCTTCCCATAATCACCGAGTTCTTTGCTGATGAACGCTATTTCTTGCGCGTGTGCAGAAACCTCCTCCAACCCTGCCGACATTTCCTGCGAAGCAGCCGCAAGATTTTCGGCAGTAGTGGAAAGTTTATCGTGGGTTATTGCCGTCTGAGTGGTCGTTATGCAGCCGACGACACAATCTCCGTCTTTGATCGGATAGGCGCAGGCCACATAGGGAATTCCATACGCTGATTGTTCTTTCCCGATCAAGCGAAAATTTTTTCGTCCGGTCGCCAAACAGTCCAAGGCGACCTTTCCTTTTACCGGATCACCGATTTTACTGTTAAAGTTCAGACCTTCGGCCGCTTGGTAGGCGATGTAAACTCCGTCCTTAATTACGGTGATCCCCATATCTTCCGTAATTACCTCGTTAAAATAGGGCGCGATTTTCACAAAAGCCTCAAGTATTTCATCCGCACTGTAAGTCATGATATACACACCTCATTTTAAAGAAATATAGCCTTAACAAAATCCCCTTTACCTGCCCTTCAACATTCTTTTTGCTCCGGATGTCACCGGGTTTGGGGCAGGAAATATACGCGATAATAAAATACGTACGCCAATACGAACGCTCCAATCCCGCTAAATATTGCCGCATATCCGACGTTGCTAACAAATAACCCTACCGCCATAGAGCCAATAACTTGGCCGAAATCGTACCCCGTGGTCAAAACTCCTAAAGTCGCCCCCCTTCGCTCCGCCTCAACCCGCTCTGCGACAATTCCTACAAAGGTCGGAAAACCGAGCCCGAAACCTACACCTAAGAGCAACCCGGCCAGAAATAAGGAAACAGGGTGCAGGAATACACTGAGCAGCACCATCAAACAAACGAACAACAGTAAAATATACAGCCCTAATGTAGCGCCCGCCGTCATTTTTCCAATATATCTTAACGCTAAGCGGGAAAGAATGACCGTTAAGGCATAAGCACCGTAAAACTCCTTTAGTCCATCTACTTTCATCTGTAAAACGTAACCCGGCAAAAATGTTATTATCGTGCTGTAACAAAGGCTTATCAGGCAAAGGCTCACGGTTGAAACACAAACTAACTGATTGGCAAGAACACCCCGAACTACTGTCCCTTTCTCCCACTGTCGTACTTCTTCCGCTGAATGGAAATACTTGGGGAAAAGGAAAAACGACAGAATAGCCGCACACAAACCAATATAAACGACCAAATTAAAATTTCCCCATTCATATACAAGCAAGGCCGAACTTATAGCGATTCCCGAGCCGATCATTGTGGAGAGCGTATATACGGCAATAGCTTCCGTACCCCTTATACCATCAGTCAGTAGCGATGCAGCGGTTAAAGCGGCCGATCCGTAAGCTCCCTCCCCTATACCGTGCATAAACCGAGCAACGGCGATCAATGATGCATCCGCAACAAAAAGATAACCAACAATTGCCGAAATCGAAATACATGCACCTATGGCTTGAACTTTCCAACAGCCGAAATGGTCGGCTGCCTTGCCGGCAAGAAACCGGAAACTCGCCGCACCGATTGCGAATGAACCGATAGCAAAACCAATCTCCCGGTTGTTCATACCAATTTGATGATAATATAGTGGCAAAACAGGCAAGAAAATATTGTAGCAAATCCGGAAAAAAACGTTACTTACCAGCAATCTGGAAAACTGTCCAAAAAATGTAACCAAATTTATTCACCTTACCTAAACAAGCCTAGAAGAGTCCAATATGGGAAAGCAACAAATATCAATACGCAGAGACCCACCAATATTTTCGGCAATAGTATCCTGAGCAGATACTGCTTGGTCACATAACCGGTTTTGAATACCAGCAGAAGTAGTGCGTACTGGTAAGGAATGATGGCTTGATCCATACCGTAAATGAAACTATAAATCGTAAGTCGCGGATCAAGCCCAATATTCATTGCCAAAGTACTCAGCGGAGCAGCGAAAACGGAAAGACCGGTCACAGGAGTGATAAAAAATAAAAGGATGCAACCAAATATATAAGAAGCTACTAGTGTATACATCGCTGCAGAACCGAGAATAAGCGGCATCAGCTGATCGGCTAGCATTTGGGCGGCTCCGATGTCAGCGGCAACTGATCCGATAGACATAGCGCCGGAAAGAAAGAAAACGATAAGAAAGTCTATCTTTTGTAAGTCATCTTGCTGAAGCAGATTAATCCCCGGAGCAAATAATAACACCGCCGCAAGCACCATAACCCAACTGGGCGAAATGTGGTGCAATGTATCGGTTGCTAATAAGCTTAGAGTAATTACCAATATAATTGAAGCGCATTTCTCTTTACTCGTCATTGGGCCCAGAGCCAGATAGCGTCTACAAATAATCTCCCGGTAATTACCGCAGTCTGTTTTGAAAAGCACACAGACAAGAATTAACGTCACTATGGCATAAACAAGGCCGACAGGAAGATTATGCATCGCGTATTCTGACCATGCAATTTCGATTCCCGATGTCTGCTGCATTATATAGACAGCGGGAGGTATATGGCCGCTTCCCGCAAAAAACATATTGCAGGAATAGAAACGCTGAAGTAAGCGGTTAACATTATCGCTGCCGCTTCCGGCGTTTCAGGTCGGAAATTAAATCCCTGGCAAATGCCAATAGCGAAAACGCAGAAAATGGACATCTTGCTTATCGTAGACGGAACAAAAGGAGCGAGAATAAAGCCGGCCACCATTAGGCCAACCATAATCTGGCGAAAGGATCCGCCAATCATATAAATCGTCGAATATACAATGCGATTGGCGAGCCCCGTTTCAAGCAACATGTATCCCACAATTAGTCCACCGATAGTTAACCAAGGAACATTTCCGTACCATGGACTAAATGCGACGTCTGGCGACGAAATACCGAATATGACATAAAGGACGGGTAACGAAATGCCAATCATCGTGCCGGGCAAAAATTCGGTTATCCACGCCAGCACCGCGCAGACAGTAAGCGGGACAAAACGATGTAGCTGCACGCTGAGATCGATGTCGGCAAGCGAGATATAAATCAGAATTGGCAAGCCTATTACTAATATCAACTTAACGATTGTCGTCTGCGACGTGTACTTACTTCCAACTCTGGTGCCAATATGCGACATATTAGGCATTCTCCCAATGCATCGAGGCCAATTATAATACCATTCAGGAAGTCCGTTACTCCGGCGCCGTAAATTCGTGGGCCTGCTCTTCGCCCCGCAAAACGCGCAGCGTCCCCAAAGCGAGCGCTTCGAGCTCGTTTTCCCCGGGGATGATTTCCACGGGAGCGATAAAGCCG
>JALHDI010000034.1 GCA_022839045.1 Sporomusaceae bacterium | reverse complement strand
AATCGGACAGGAAATACTTTTACTTGACAACACCTGCAAAGGTGTTTATTTTTATTTATGAGCAGGCAAATTAATGTTGCCAGCCGATTAAGGAGGCCGCCATATGGAGGTCATCGCGTTAGTAGGCCCGAGCGGGACCGGCAAAAGCCATCGCGCGTTGATTGTCGCTCACGACCATAACGTTGACGGCATCATCGACGACGGCCTGCTCATCAAGGACAGCAAGATCATCGCCGGCCGCTCGGCCAAAAAGGAACCGAGCAAGATCCGCGCCGTCAAGCGCGCGATTTTCATGGAGCCCGACCACGCCGAAGAAGTGCGCAAGGGTATTGAATCCATCCGCCCCAAACGGCTGCTGATCCTCGGCACCTCCCGCAACATGGTCAATAAAATTGTCGATACTCTCCATCTGCCGCCGGTCGGCAAAGTCATCAACATCGAAGACATCGCCAGCAAACACGAGATCGCCAAAGCGCGGGAGAGCAGGGCGAAAGAGGGCCGCCACATCATCCCCGTGCCGACAATCGAGCTCAAGCCCTATTTTTCAGGCTACCTCATCGACCCGCTGGAGATATTCTTCAAAAAGCCACAGTCGGCGGCGAAGCGCCGCAAGCTCGGCGAAAAATCGATCGTCCGCCCGACCTTCAGTTATTACGGCAAATTGTTCATCGCCGACGCCGCGATCGCCGCCATCGTCGATAACGTAGCGACCAGCGATCTGTCGATAACCCGCACCGGCCAGGTCAACATTAAAAATTCTCAGGACCGGGAAAAAGGGATTTCCATATCCTTAGACGTAACTATTAAGTACGGGCTGCCGCTCAGGGACATCCTCGTGAACGCCCAGCAGCGCATCAAGAATATGGTCGAATATATGACCGGCATGATGGTCAGAGACGTCAATATCGAAGTGCGGCGCCTAAGCATTGATTAATAAAGGGGGGAGCGTCTTGCCGAAAGCTATAGGGCGACGGGTGCTGTTCTCGGGCTATGCAAAACTGCCCACCGGTATAACCGCCACCGAACTCTACCGGGTTATCGGCCTTGTTATCCTCGTCGACATGGAAACCGAAACCATCCTGGAAGCCGACTGCACCCTGGCAACTCAGGTGGCTCGCAAACATGTGGCCGAGACGCTCATCGGCCAGTCGCTCAAGAACGGCCCCGAGCCCCTCGTCCGCTTGGTCGACCAGGTCTATCAGGGCAGCGCGAAAAAAGCCATTATCACCGCCCTGCGCATCGCCTTCGACAAATACCGGAGCTTCAAGGAGGGGGCCTTACCGGCCATGCTCGACTAAGGCTTCGGCCGTTGATAACCCACCATCTGCGGTGTACCCGCAAATGGCAGGCCGCCGTTCTAAGGTGCTGAAGCACCAAGAACGGCGCACTCAGAGTATTGTTTTCACCACGGCCCGATGCGGCCGAATCCACGGTAAGGGAGCCTTCCCCTGATGAATCCATCCATCAAACTGGTCGGCGTGGGCTTCGCCGTCGGCAGCCTGAGCGGTCTGCTCGGCATCGGCGGCGGCGTGTTCATGGTCCCGATCATGGTCACGTATTTCGCCGTTACCCAGCATATCGCCCAGGCCACCTCGCTGGCGGTGGTCGTGCCGACAGGCATGGTCGGCGCCATTGTCTACGGCTGGCATGGCAACCTCGACCCCGGCATCACCCTTAACCTTGTCGTCGGCAGCATGCTCGGCGCGGCCGTCGGCGCCCGCCTGGCGAAAAAACTGCCCGCCGCCCAACTCAAGCGGCTGTTCGGAATAATGCTTATCTTGGCGGGCGCGCGGATGTGAATCCATCCATCAAACTGGTCGGCGTGGGCTTCGCCGTCGGCAGCCTGAGCGGTCTGCTCGGCATCGGCGGCGGCGTCGTCCTTGTACCGCTGATGGTCTTCGTCCTCGGCATCGCCCAGCACACCGCCCAGGGCATTTCGATGCTCGTCATCATCCCCACCGCGCTTGTCGCCCTATGGCACTTCCACAAGGACAAGATGGTCGACTACCGCACGGCCGGCCTGCTGGCTCTCGGAGCGGTCAGCGGCGCGCTCATCAGCGCCAACTTCGTGCAGTATATCCCCGGCAGCGACTTGAAAAAGCTGTTCGGCATATTCATCATCTATACCGGCATCCGCATGGTCGCCGCCAAAGCAAAAAAATAAAAAACCATCCGACATGGATGGATTTTTTATTTTATCCTGCAACAAATTTCGCTGTAATTCCCGTTGCCAACTCCTGACATTTCGTGCTATCATAGTAATAACATTTTTTGATATTATTACTAACATAATAATGTTTTCGAGGTGATTTACCACTATGTATATCACATGGCGTAAACTAAGCAACCGGTATTATGCATACCTGGTTTCTTCCTACTGGGACAAGGAGAAGAAAGCGCCCCGCACCACGGCCCTGTATCTGGGCAGCAGCCTGCCGACCGCCCAGAAAAATCTTGAGAAACACCTGTTCAATTTGCCTCCCAGCCAGCTATCCAGCCGGGCCAAGATCGACCTGCTCGCCAAACTGGGGGAGAAGGCCCCGGACGAAGTGGTCAACATGCCCTCCCGCGACCGGGCCAAGGAATCGGTCCTGCGTCAGCTCACGAAACTCAGGGCGCGCCACGCCGCCCGTTCCGACATCGTCTTCGTTCTCGACCGGGCCATCGAACGCCTGTCGTGAGCTGCCGGGTAAACCGGCAGCAAAATAAACCGCGCCTCGGGTTTTCCCGGGGTGTTTTTATTTTCCGCCGTTGGGGAAAAACGCCCGGCCGCTGGTGCCGCCGGACACACAGGAGCGGCATGGAGAGGAATTGACATATTATACATCGACAGCCTCACCGCAGGCGAGCCAAAGAAACGGGAGTGATGAATTGTGCGCACAGTAACACTCGAAACCGTCCGGGCGATGGCCGAAGAGGCGTCCGGACGGGTCGACCGGGTTTTTCTCCACTGGTCCGCCGGCCATTACGGCCAGACTTTTCCGGACTACCATTTTAACATCGACGCCGACGGCACCGTCTACGCCTCGGTCGACGATCTCACGGCAACCTTGGCCCATACCTGGCATCAAAATAACGGCAGTGTGGCCGTCAGCCTGCTGTGTTGCGCCTTCGCCGACACCAACAGCCTGGGAAGCGAACCGCCAACAACGACCCAGATCGAGACGATGGCCTGCGTTGTGGGGGAACTGTGCCGGGGCCTCGGTATACCGTGCGACTATGCTCACGTACGGACTCACGCCGAACAGGCCGATATCGACGGTTACGGCCCGGCCACGACCTGCGAACGTTGGGACCTCTGGTTTCTGGCCGACGGGCAGACGCCGGGTTCGGGGGGAGACATCCTGCGCGCCAAGGCCGGCGCGTATATGGCGGCGCGACCGTACGAGGAATAACAAGGCCGTTTGGCTGCCGCTATATGTCATAATAAGTTGATTTAACATAATATATGGTGGGAGGGATATTATGAAATGGTTGACTGATTGGCTCCGTCACGTCGGTCAGGTGCTGTCCGGAAAGGCGGACTGGCTCGAGAATCAGGAGAAGGAAATTCGTGAGCACTTCGCCGCTTTTAACGCGACGGTGCGAAATTTGCTGGTTGCCGCCTTTCTTGCCGGCGTCGCGGCTGGCTGGATGCTCCACAAGTTTGTGACAGGCTAGCGGCACGGCCATGTGGAAGGAAGAGATCCGCTTTTATTGCCGTATCATAGTGGTAGCCGCCCTGATCGTGGCGATTATCTTTGCCTGGCATTATTTCGCGAAGCCGGAAGCGGTGAGACAAATAAGCCAGGATACCGCCAAAACTGCGGCCGGCCAGAAGGAAGCGGCGGATAGCGCGGGAATCAAGCTCGGCGACAAACAGGCGGCCGAAGCCGCGAAAATGGTCGGAAAGGCGGTGGCTCGGCCGCCGGACGAGGTAGTGCCGAGTACGGGCGGAACGGTCAAAAAGGATCTGGAAATAATCGCCCGTAAAAGCGACGGCTATGTTCTCGTAACAGACCCCGCAGCGCCGCAAGAGACGCCGAAGCTTGATGCTCTGCCGCACGACAAACCGCTGAATCTGAATGTTTATGATATAAAGCCTTATCCAAAGCGGCTGCTGGAGGTGACGGTCTACCGCCAGGCGGCCGATGTCGCCCTGTTGCGGCGGGTTACGGTTTTTAAACGTACCGGCTACCTCGGGCCGGTGGTAAGCTATGACGCCGACCGCAGCAGCAAGGTGCGGATCGGCGTAAGGTTATCCGTACCGCTCGACTGAGGGCGAGCCCATAAAAAAACACCGTTTCCTGTCGTGTAACCGGAAACGGTGTTCGTATTTTTACGGGGATACGGTCCACGGGCTTTATTACGTTGCGCAGGCGGTCGGCGTACGCGTGAGGTCGGTGTCGACTACCTCGATCAGGATGACGTCTGTCGCCGTCAGGCTCCCCGCCGGAACAGCCAGCATATAATTACCGTCGCAGCCGGAGTAGGCATGACCCAGGATTGTCGAGGTCGTGTCGTTGGTGACACGCACGAGGGCGCCGACCACCGGGGCGGCCCCGTCGAGGATCTGGCCGTAGATGGCTCTACGTCGTCGTACCCGTTGCTCGTGCCGCCGAGGGTGATCTCGCTGTCGGTAATGGTTGCGGGAACCGTGGTGCTGGCGGAGTTGAGGATATAGAACATCCATATCACCTCCCTTCGTTTTCAGTACATCATATGTAAGTTTACAGAAGAAGGTTACAAAACATACTTCGTTCATTGGCATACTGAAAGGAGGGTATAGGGGAAATGGGCTGTGTGACTTATCTCAAACCTGTGGGGAGGAACAGGCCGATGGTTTACGGCTGTCATCAGGGCCGACGATTTGGATCAGAATGCGGTCGTTGGGCAAAACCTTCTCCCGCCTGAGGGGAAACATATACCAGCCGTCGCAGCCGCTATAGGTAAAGCCCAAAGTCTGCGGCTGCCGGCCGCTCCGCTGAAGCACCACTTTCACCAGTGCGCCGCTGGCCGTCGTGTTGGTGTCGCTGTCGAATATCTGACCGGTAAGGACAAGCTGGTGCGGCAAAATTTTTTCCTCGGGCAGGCCCCACAATATTACACTGCATTTACGCTCGACAAGAATATGTAAGTTTATGGGCTCCTCGTCGGCCGACACGATTTGCGCGTCCCCGAGGGTAATCGTCCGGCGTGTGAAGCGGATAAGCGTGCCGGTGATAATGAAGCCTCCGACGGTGCCGAGCATTATCCGCACATGACGGTGTTCCGATAAGAAGGATCGCAATTCGCGCCCGCGGCGTGAATCTCTCATAATGCCTTCACCTTTTGATCAATATTTATGTAGAGCTTCGCAGCGGCCGCATGCCCAGGCACCGTACCGTCCTGACCGAGGCTTTGGCGAAGCTTGATTCACTTATATTAGGAAGCGCAGGCAGCCGGCGTACGCCCGGAGCCGACTATTTCGATGCGAAGCTCGTCGCCGATTGTTATGCTGCTGGCCGGTATGGCGAACATGTAGTTGCCGTTGCAGCCCGAGTACGTGTGGCCCACAAGCGTCGCGGTCGTGACGTTGGTTATGCGTACGAGCGCGCCGATCACCGGATCAGCTCCGTCGACTATCTGCCCGTAGATAACGTTGTCGTCGAAGCCATTGCACGTGCCGTTGAGATAAATCTCGTCGTTGGCGATGACCGCAGGCACGATGATGCTGGCGGAATTGAGGATATAGAACACCCAGGCTCACCTCCTTGGTTTTATTTAATAAAATATTGCTCCGAATCTCCCCCTGCATAAAGATGCGCAAATCGCGGCGCCTTGAGAAAACCGCCTATTTTTTCGTCGACTGTCCGGCCAGGTTGATGTCGAGCCTGGAAACAGGGCGGTCGGGGGAGATGGAAATCTGTTTTTCGAACAGTACTTTCGGGGCCGAAAGATTGGTCCTGGCGTTAAGCTGTTCCACCGTCTGCTTGAGCTCCGCCAGAGACTTCTCGGTCTGTTTGCAGCAGCGGAAGCTGTAATAAGCGGCGATAGCCGTCAACGGCAGTATTATCAGGCAACAGAATATCAGGACGGTCTCCATGATCGCATCGCTTCTCCTTTACGCGGGGGCCGAATTCCCGTATACCGACAGGCCGACAATTCAGGCCGACTTTCTTTATGATTATCATATACATGGTATATTCAAAAAGTTAACCATCGCGCCAAGGCACCGGCGCGGCTTCCTTGTTTTCCCGTACGGATATAGGATATAATAGCCCCAGGAGTGATGACAGGTTGAACGAGAGTGAGCAAAAAAGGTATCATACGATAACATACGGGTGCCAGATGAATGAGAACGACACCGAGCGCCTGGCCGGGCAGCTCAAGGCCCTCGGCTACGAGGAGACAGACCGCCCGGACGTCGCCGACGTCATTCTGATAAACACCTGCTGCGTGCGGGAGAGCGCCGAAAAGAAAATCCACGGCAAAATCGGCGAGCTCAAGCGCCTGAAAGTCGCCAATCCCAACCTCATCATCGGCGTGGCCGGCTGCATGGCCCAGAAGGACCGGGACAAGCTGTTCAAACGCGCCCCTCACGTAGACCTCGTCAGCTGTTCAAACGCGCCCCTCACGTAGACCTCGTCCTCGGCACTCACAATATCCACCAGCTCGGCGAGCTTATCACCGAGATCGGCCATTCCCGCGGGCGGGTGCTGGCGGTGTGGGACCAGGCCGAGCGCCTCGCCCCCGGCGTTCCCACCATCCGCAAGAACAAGATCGCCGCCTGGCTGCCGATAATGTACGGCTGCAACAACTTCTGCACCTACTGCATCGTGCCCTACGTCCGCGGCCGCGAGCGCAGCCGCCCTGTGGGCGAGGTGGGGGGGGAGGCGGCCGACCTCGCCGCCCAGGGTTTCCGGGAGATCACCCTCCTCGGACAGAACGTCAATTCCTACGGCAAGGATGAGCCCGGCCACGCCGATTTCGCCGACCTGCTGGCCGCCGTCGACAAGGTGGCGGGCATCGCCCGCATCCGCTATATGACCTCCCACCCTCGCGATATGAACGCCAAGGTAATCGACACCATCAGCCGGAGCCGCCATATCTGCGAGCATTTCCACCTGCCCGTCCAGGCCGGCAGCGACGCCGTGCTGAAGGCGATGAACCGCGGCTACACCGCCGCTGGCTACCGCAGCCTCGTCGCCGAAATCCGCGCCGCCGTCCCCGGCGCCAGTCTCACCACCGACATCATCGTCGGCTTCCCGGGGGAGACCGACGAGATGTTCGCGGCTACGCTCGCCCTCGTGGAAGAAATCCGCTTCGACGCCGCATATACCTTCCTGTACTCCCAGCGTTCCGGCACGCCGGCCGCCGGTATGCCCGGCCAGATTCCCCTGGAGGTCAAGAAAGAGCGCCTCAAACGCCTCATGGACCTGCAGAACGATATCAGCCTGGCCGTCAACCGCGAGCTCGTTGGCACGGAAACCGAGGTGCTGGTGGAAGGGGAAAGCAAAAACGACGCGAATAAAATGATGGGGCGGACCCGCACCAATAAGATCGTCATCTGGGACAGGACCGGCCGCGAGCAGGCGGGCGATCTGGTGGCGGTGACCATCGACGCCGCCCAGACCTGGGTCCTGAAGGGCAGCCTCACAGCCGTAAAATAGGGCAGGGGAGAAGAAACCACATGTCAGTCAGCTACACGCCGATGATGGAACAGTACCGCGACATCAAGCGCCGCCATTCCGACAGCATCCTCTTTTTCCGTCTCGGCGATTTCTACGAGATGTTCTTCGACGACGCCGAACTGGCGTCGCGCGAGCTCGAGATAACCCTCACCGGCCGCAACGCCGGCGCCGCCGAACGCGTTCCGATGTGCGGCGTACCTTATCACGCCGCCGACAATTATATCGCCCGCCTCATCAACAAGGGCTACCGCGTGGCCATCTGCGAGCAGGTGGAAGATCCCGGCGCCGCCAAGGGCATCGTGCGCCGCGAGGTGATCCGCGTCATCACCCCTGGTACCGTGCTGACCGAAAACATGCTCGACAAGGGCAATAACTTTCTCGTCCTCCTCGTGGAGGAGGACGACATCGTCTACATGGCCGCAGCCGACGTATCGACCGCCGAGTGCTTATGGGCGGAGTTCGCCGGTGCCCATCGGGTGGGCAACCTCTGCGACCAACTTTTCCGCCTCGCGCCGGCCGAAATCGTGCTCGGCGGCAAGATCGGCTCCCTGGCCGACATCCAGGCGTTCACCGCCGTCCGCCTGCCGCGCTGCACCTACACCAGCCTGGTCGTCGATGATTACGCCGCCATCGCCGGCCTGCCCGGCTGCCACTTCGGCACGGACGAACTGCCGGCCGCATCCGGCGCCGTCTCGGCGCTGGCCCTGCTGCTCCATTACCTCTACCAAACGGTCAAGAGCGATCTCTCTCACCTCAGCCGGCTGACGAAATACGACGCCCGCGAATACCTCGCCCTCGACGCGTCCACTCTCCGCAACCTCGAAGTCACCGCCAACATGCGCGACGGCAGCCGCAAGGACACGCTGCTGTCCGTGCTCGACCATACCAACACGGCCATGGGCGGCCGCCTGCTGAAAAAGTGGCTGGAATACCCGCTGCTGAACCCCGCCGCCATCACCGCCCGCCAGGACGCCGTCGGCGAACTGGTTGCTAAGCCGCTCGTCCGCCAGCAGTTCCAGCAGGCCCTGGCGGAAATCTACGACTTCGAGCGCATCCTCACCCGCATCGAGGTCGGCACCGCCAACGCCCGCGACCTGGTCGCCCTCAAGGCGTCGCTGGCCGTCCTGCCGGGCATAAAAGCCGGCCTTGCGACCCTGGAGGCCAAGCGGTTGGCCGCCGCCGGCGTCGCCATCGCCACCCACGGCGACGTCCACGACCTCATCACCGCCGCCATCGCCGACAATCCGCCCCTCGCCGTGCGCGAGGGCGGCATGATCCGCGTCGGCTACGATCTGGAGCTGGACGAGCTCCGCGCCCTGGCCAGGGACAGCCGCCAGTTCGTTCAGGACCTGGAGGCGCGGGAGCGGGAGGCCACCGGCATCAAGTCCCTCAAGGTCGGCTACAACAAGGTGTTCGGGTATTACATCGAGATCACCAACGCCAACGCCGCCAACGTTCCGGCCGCCTACACCCGCAAGCAGACGCTCGCCAACGCCGAGCGCTACATAACCCCCGAGCTGAAGGAGTTCGAGATCAAGATCCTCGGCGCCCAGGAAAAGATCGTCGCGATCGAGTACCACCTTTTATGCCAGATCCGCGATTACGTCAAGGCGCGCATCGGCGAAATCCAGCACACCGCCCGCCTGGTGGCCGAGCTCGACGCCCTGGCCTCGCTGGCCGAGGCGGCGGCCCGCGGCGGCTACACCCGGCCGGCCCTCAACACCGCCCGCGAAATCGTCATCCGCGACGGCCGCCACCCGGTCGTCGAGAAGATCCTCAAGCGCGAGCTGTTCGTGCCCAACGACACCGACCTCAACCACCGCGACTGCGAGATCATGATCATCACCGGCCCGAACATGGCCGGCAAATCGACCTACATGCGCCAGGTGGCCCTGCTCGTCCTGCTCGCCCAGGTCGGCAGCTTCATTCCGGCCCGCGAGGCGTCCATCTGCCCCGTCGACCGCATCTTCACGCGGGTGGGGGCGAGCGACGACCTAGCCACCGGCCAGAGCACCTTCATGGTCGAGATGAACGAGGTCGCCCATATCCTCCGCCACGCCACCGCCGACAGCCTCATCGTCCTCGACGAGATCGGCCGCGGCACCAGCACCTTCGACGGCATGAGCATCGCCCGGGCGGTCATCGAATACAGCAAAGACAAAATCAGGGCCAAGACGCTGTTCGCCACCCACTACCACGAGCTCACCGAGCTGGAGGAGACGGCCAAGAAGATCAAGAACTACTCCGTGGCCGTCAAGGAGCGGGGCAACGACGTCGTCTTCCTGCGCCGCATCGTTCCCGGCGGGGCCGACAAGAGCTACGGCATCCACGTCGCCCAACTGGCCGGTTTGCCGAAGAAAATCGTCGAACGCGCCCAGGAAATCCTCGCCGAACTCGAACAGGGCCAGCGCCATGTCCGGGCGGCGGCCGGCGAAGCGGCGGCAACGGCCTGTGCAGCAGCTGCGGCCGAGCAGCCGACCCTGTTCGCCTCGAGTATCGCCGAAGAACTCTCGGCCATCGACGTCATGACCCTGACGCCCTTAGAGGCCCTCAACATCCTCTACAAGCTGCAAATCCAGGCCAAACAGGAGGCTGGCAGACCATGACCCAGCCGCTTATCCGCGTCCTCGACGAAAACACCGCCAACAAGATCGCCGCCGGCGAGGTGGTCGAACGCCCCGCCTCGGTCGTCAAGGAGCTGGTCGAGAACGCTCTCGACGCTTACAGCCGCAATATCGAGGTAACGGTCGCCGACGGCGGCTCAAGCTTCATCCGCGTGACCGACGACGGGGTGGGGATGAACCGCCCCGACGCCGAACTGGCCATCCTCCGCCACGCCACCAGCAAGATCAGCACCGCCGAAGACCTCTACAGCGTCCACTCCCTGGGCTTCAGAGGCGAGGCGCTGCCAAGCATCGCCGCCGTGTCGCGCTTTTCCCTCACCACCAGGCCGCATGACGCCGCCCTCGCCACCTATGTGGAGGTAACCGGCGGCGTCGTCACCGAGACAAGAGAGGCGGGCGGGGGAGTGGGCACGGTCGTCACCGTCGCCGACCTGTTCTTCAACACGCCGGCCCGCCGCAAGTTCCTCAAAGCGCCGGCCACCGAGAGCGGCCACATCCACGATATTCTCGGCAAGCTGGCTTTGTCCCACCCCGAGGTCGCCTTCCGGCTGGTCAACAACGACCGCCTCGTCCTCGCCACACCGGGCCAGGGCGGCTTGCTCGCCGCCGTTTCCAGCCTGTACGGCGCCAAGGTCGGCCCCGAGCTGCTGCCGGTCAGCCACGAGGAGGAAGGGCTGGCGGTGAGCGGCTATATAGCCAAGCCCACCCTGCTCAAGAGCAGCCGCCTGTGGCAGACTTTCATCGTCAACGGCCGCGTCGTCTCCAGCCGCTTGCTCGCCAAGGCACTCGACAACGCCTATCACTCGCTGCTGCCCAAGAGCGGCTATCCGCTGGCAGTGCTGACCATCGTCCTGCCGGCCGACGCCGTCGATGTCAACGTCCATCCTCAGAAGAGCGAAATCAAATTCAGCGACGAAAGCAAGGTTTTCAAGGCCGTCTACCGCGCGGTGAGCGCCTCTTTAGCCGCCGCCCAGCCCGAACAGGCGGCCGCGACGACATCCTTTTCCTGGCCGCGGGCCGAGCAACGCCAAAGCTTCGTGCATCCGCCAAACCGCGTTAGCTACGAATATACGCCGCGGGCCCCGGCGGATCAGCCGGTGTGGCGGGAAACGCCGCTGCCTTTCGCCGTCGCCCGCGAAGCGATCAGGCAGGAGGACGCGCTCGCCGGCCTGGACGCCGCCCCCTTCCAGGACCAAGCGGAAGAAGCGCAGGCGGCGGACGGCATGAATCTCGCCCCGCTCGGGCAGGTGGACGACTGCTACATCGTCGCCCGCGGCGAGGGCGGGCTGTATATCATCGACCAGCACGCCGCCCACGAACGCATCCTCTACGAACGCCTCAGCGCCGCCAGCGGCCGCATACCCGTCCAGACGCTGCTCGTGCCGGTCTTCATCGACCTCGACCCCCGCGAAGCCATGCTGGTCGGCGAACACCTCGCCGTATTCCATGATCTCGGCTTCACCCTCGAACAGGTCGGCCCGGCCGCCTTCCGCATCACCGAGATGCCGGCCGATGTGCCGCCCGGCGAAGCCCGCGACTTTCTCCACGACATCCTCGTCCTTCTCGACGGCCGCGCCAGCCCCACCGCCGCCGAGCTACGCCACGCCTGCCTCCAGACCGCCGCCTGCCGGGCAGCCGTCAAAGCCGGCGACAGCCTCTCCATGCGCCAGATCCAGGCTCTCCTCCAGGAGCTGGCCGCCACCTCGCTGCCCTATACCTGCCCGCACGGGCGGCCGGCCATCGTCCGGTTCGGGCCCGACGACCTGGCCAAGCTTTTCAAACGCACATAGGTGACGCCATGAACCTGATCGTGACGACCATCCACAAACCCACCCCCGCCGCGGCCGAGTGCGCGCGGGCGCTGGCGGACCGCCTGGACGCCCCGCTCGTCGAACGCGGCCGGCGCTCGCTGGACGCGCTGTGCGCCGAACACGGCGCCGACACCGTCCTGGTTGCCGCCAAGAGCGGCCCGGTCGTCCATACCCCGGGCGGGGAGTACTTTTTTCACCTCAGCATGGCCGAACTGCGCATAAACAATCTCAAAGATGGAAAACCTGACCATATGATAGCCGCCATGGGCCTTACACCGGGCATGAGCGTCCTCGACTGCACCCTCGGCCTGGCCACCGACGCCGCCGTCGCCAGCTTCGTGGCCGGGGAAAAGGGGAGGGTGGTCGGCCTCGAGGCGTCGGCGGTCATCGCCGCAATCACCGGCTACGGACTGGCCGGGTTCGCCAGCGGCCGGCCCGACGTCGACGCCGCCCTCCGCCGCATCGAAGTCGTCAACGCCGACTATAACGACTACCTGGCGAGCCTGCCGGCCGCCGCGTTCGACGTCGTTTACTTCGACCCGATGTTCCGCGCCCCGGTCGCCGCCAGTTCCAGCCTGCGGCCCATCCGCCACCTCGCCGACCCTCGCCCAGTCTGCCCCGAAGCCGTGGCCGCCGCCCGCCGGGTAGCCCGTCGCCGCGTCGTCCTGAAAGAGGCGAGCGGCAGCGGTGAATTCGCCCGCCTGGGGTTCATCAGCATCGTCGGCGGCAAATACAGCAGCGTCCATTACGGCATACTGGAAGCGGGGGGCTGACCGTGGACCGCCTTATCGCCATCGTCGGCCCGACCGCCGTCGGCAAGACCCGCCTCGCCATCGACCTCGCGCTCAGGCTGGACACCGAGATCATCTCCGGCGACGCCCTCCAGGTCTACCGCGGCCTCGACATCGGCACCGCCAAGCCAGACACCGCCGAACGCCGCGGTGTAATCCACCACCTCATCGACATCCTCGGGCCCCGCGAGGAATTCAGCGTCGCCGATTTCAAGCCCCGCGCCGCCGCCCTCATCGCCGCCATCAACGCCCGCGGCCGCATCCCCATCCTCGCCGGCGGCACCGGCCTTTATGTCCGCTCCCTGCTGGAGGATTACCGTTTCAACGCCGCGCCGGGCAGCGAAGAAATACGCCGCCGCCTGGCCGACCTGGCCGAACGCCACGGCAGCGCCCATCTCCACAGCCTGCTCCAGGCCGCCGACCCGGAGACGGCCGCACGTTTGCACCCCAACGACACCCGCCGCGTCATCCGGGCCCTGGAAAGCTTCGAACAGAGCGGCGAGCAGGTCTCGCGGGCCAGGAACGACGCGCCGGTATACGACAGCCTGGTCATAGGGCTGACCATGGAGCGCGGCAAGCTCTACGAACGGATCAACCGGCGGGTGGACGACATGATCGCCGCCGGCCTGGTGGCGGAAGTTGCCGCACTGCTCAAGTCGGGGGTGCCCCCGACCGCCCGGTCCCTCCAGGCCATCGGCTACAAGGAACTTGCGGATCATCTCACCGGCGGCGCCGACCTCGCCGCGGCGGTGGCGAACATCAAACAGGCGACCCGCAATTTCGCCAAGCGACAGTACACCTGGTTCAGGCGCATGCCCTACATCCACTGGGTCGACGTTGACAAATTCGCAGAATATGATACAATGTTGGCATATATTTACAGTCTGGCAGCAGGAAAGTTCCTGCGCGGCTAGAAATATATTCAAAGATAGGTCGCTCGCTTACAGAAAAAATTTTTTCGGAGGGGTTTCTCTATGACGACAACGAAAGTAATCAACCTGCAGGACAGCTTTCTTAACCAGGTCCGTAAAGAAAATGTGCCTGTCATCATCTATCTGGTCAACGGCTTCCAACTGCGCGGCTCGGTGAAAGGCTTCGACAACTTCACCGTCATCATGGAGAACGAAGGCAAGCAGCAGTTGGTTTACAAGCACGCCATCTCCACTATCACACCCTTCCGTCCCCTTAACTCCAACCTTCACGAGCGGCGCGAGGAACCGAAAACCGAAAAGTAAACGGAAAAACCCGGGCAAACAAGCCCGGGTTATTTTTTGGAGGGGAGCAGCGCCGGAGATCGACTTTTATCCCGCCTTCCTCATTCACCACCAAAAGTCCAAAGGCATATAATGATTATCACCGAATGGTAGGGGCGGGGTGAACATATGCCGTATCTATGGCCCAAGGACGTGCTGGCGGCGGTCGAAACGGGCGAACTGCCGCCGGTAGAGGCGTGCAGGCTGCTGCGGGAAATGGATACCGTCGCCGCGCCGGCGGCCCGCGCCGACAACGGCGCCGCCCAGCAGCGGGTGGAGGAAATCCTGCGGGAACTCGACGCCCTCATCGGCCTGAACGAAGTAAAAAAACTCGTGAGAGAATTGTACGCCTTCATCGAAATCCAGAAATGGCGGCAAAAAGAGCGGCTCGCAACCGAACCGCTCGTCATGCACATGATTTTCAAGGGCAACCCCGGCACCGGCAAGACGACTGTGGCCAGGATCATGGGGAAGATATTCCGGGCGATGGGCGTCCTGAGCCGCGGCCACCTCATCGAGGTGGAGCGGGCCGACCTCGTCGGCGAGTACATAGGCCATACCGCCCAGAAGACCAGGGAACAGCTGAAAAAGGCTTACGGCGGCATCCTGTTCATCGACGAAGCCTATTCGCTGGCCCGCGGCGGCGAAAAGGACTTCGGTAAAGAGGCTATTGATTGCATGGTGAAATCGCAGTAATAAAATCTTTGCGCCGCTAGCGGAAACGGCCGCTCAACAACGGCCGTTATTAAGCTCGAAGAAGAGCTTGTAGATATGCTTGCACGGCAGCTTCCGCCCCTGGAAGTCGGCGCATGTGCAGTTGTCGAGCGTCACGGCGTAGCCGTTGACCACCCCGGTAGCCGTCGAACGGTCGACGGCGGCGCCCTCAATTTCGCCGGCCCGCTGCTGGCGCTTGACCTGATCCGGTCGGCCGTGGATGCGCCCGTCCCACGGGCCGAAGGCGGGAAGGACGACCGCCCCTTCGCGGAGCTTGTCGTGTCCGTCCGGGTAGATACGTCCACGGGTGATATTAAGCGTCTCGTGGAGAGCCCCGAAGGTCGCCGCCCCTTTTTCCCGGCACGCCCTCAGAGCGACCTGCGCGCATACGTTGGCGTCTTCGCCGGCGTCATGGTGGCGGAAGACGATGCCGTGGCGCTCGGCGAGGGCGGCCAGCCCGTAACGTTTCCAGCCCGGCCAGGTCCGCTGGGCGATGACTTTGGTGCAGGAGTACTCGGCGTTGGGGCGGGGGATGCGGTAGAGGTCGAGGGCCTGGATGAGGACGTTGACGTCAAACTCGGCGTTATGGGCGATGATGATCCGCCCTTCGAGAAGCGGGCTGATAGTGGGCCACAAATCGCAGAACTCGGGCTTGTCCGCTACCTGGTCGGCGGTTATGCCGTGGATTTTCACGAACCCCGGGTCGAAGGCGAGTTGGGGGGGACGGACGAGCCACGACGGGTTGGCCACCACCCGACCGCCGGCCACGAAGGCCAGGCCTACGGCGCAGATGCTGCTCCATTCCCGGTTGGCTGTCTCGAAATCGAGGGCCACGAAGTCGTACTCCGGCGGCAGAGAGGCGAGGATGTCGGCAGCGGGCGTCATTTGCATCGTTCCTTTGCGTAGCGTTATTTTTTTGCTTTGGCGAGATCGGTAGCGCCGAAGCGTTCGGCGGCACGGGCTAGATAACCGGCCACCGCTTCTTCCATGTCCGTATCCTGTCCGGGCTGGTAAGTGTCCGTGGCGGTAAACTGCCAATCGCCGCCTTGTTGTCTGGCGAGGGTGAATTTCATCAGCGCGTACTGGGTGTTGCCGGAGACGGCCATACTGTTCACCCGCTGCCGGCTGTAGAGGCAGATGCCTTCGATTGTCGCGCCGCCGGGCCGGGGGCCGAAGTTGTTCACCGCCTCGACGTAGTGCAGGGTATAGCTGCCCCAGCCGGCCAGCCACGAATCGAACTGCTCGCGCGACAGTCCGAGCGCCACCTTATCGATCGACCGCAGTTTGACGATATCCTGTTCGTTGAAGGCGTCCATGCGCAGCAGCAGCAGGCGCACCGCCTCCCATTCCTCGGGGCTGACGTATTTGTCGGCCCTGGTTATCTGCTTTACCTCAAAAGCCGCTCCGTACATGCGGCTGCCGACAAGATCGGGGCGCAGCCGGCCTTCGACGACGACCGCGAGGTCGTTTTTCTGGTAGGCGCGCGGCAGTTGCCTGATCGGGTGGTACTGCTTGCCGTCGTCGCTGAGGAGGCCGTAGGTGCCCAGCGACTCCACCCAGCGGACCTTGCCCTTGAAGCGGAACAGCGGTTGTTTTTCGGCGGCGGCCAGGGCGGCCGTCAGCGGCAGTAGCGCCATAAGCGCTGCCAGCAGGACAACGAGCAGGGGGCTTTTTCTCATTAGGGACCTCCTATCGTACGGCACCAGGAGTAAAGATCGCAGACACCGCGGCGATCATCGGGTCGCCCCCCCGGGCCGCAGGCGGCAGATAGGTGACTGCGGCCCGCGATGAGGCGGGACGGTCGCCGACCGTGATCTCGCCTTCCCACAGGATCTCCTTCGACCAGAAGAGCGTGCCTTCAACTTTATAGATGTACTTGCCTGGGGCCACCGGGTGCCCTGCTTTGTCGGTGCAATCCCATACGGTCGTATACCGTCCGGGGTGCTGGGTCGCGCGGGTGACGGCGTCCACCTCCGCGGTCGGCGGGCCGTCCACGCCTGCCGCCTTGCGCCACAGCGGCAGGCAGTCGGGGCGCCGCTCGTAACCGCCCTTGCCGGTAAACCAGGTCACGAAAAGCGTTTTGACCAGCTTGCCGTCGCCGTCCTCGATCCACACCGCCATCTGGTTGCTGGCGATGGTCGGCATCCGCTGCAAGTCGTAGCTGATCGTCATCGTGCCCGGCGCCTGGCCGCCGGCCCCGGCGGCGACAGCTACGGCGGCCGCCGCCAGAAGCAGCGCCAGCGCAAGCATAGTAATCCTTCCAATCGGCCGCATAATCATGCTCCTTATTCCTCGAATCTCCTGTAGCCTTCGACGTCGGCCGCCGAAATCCTGTAGCGGCTGGCCGGCAAACAAAAATCCCCCGGAGCGGGGGATTTGGGGATGGAGGACGGCAAATAACGGTTAGCGCTTCTGTTCTTTGGACTGCGGCAGGTTGTTTTTCAGTTCGATTGTCTTCTGACATGACGGACAGGTGATAGAGTTGTGCCTTTTCTGGATCTCTTCCACCGTCAGCTTGATCGGGTTACGACATTCAGGACAGTTGAACTTCACTAGTAAACCCCCCTGGTCAGGTGATAAAGATAGCATTCGCCATCCGTGGCGAAAAACCTACGCGAGAATATTGGCACTATTTTTCCCTCCCGGTCTATAAAAATTTCAGGTCGATGCTTATTTCCGGCCGGCTGCCGCGCGCTTTGGTCGCGTCGCGCCTTTCCACCACCGCTTTTTCCAACACCGCCCGGACGGCGGCCCGTTTTTCCTCGTAGGGCAGGTCGCCGGCCGCGAAATGCCGCTGCAAGGCGGCTACCAGCTCGGAAGGGGAGAGGAAGGGGGAAGCGGCCGCCAGCTCGTCGTGGATTTTTTTCTTGTTCTGCTCGATGTCGTGCAGGCGGGCGCGGATATCGGCCAACTGGCGCTCGGCATCATCGTCGCTTACCATCTGCTGACGATACCAGCGCAGCAGCATCTCCCGCTGTTTGACAAGCCGCGCCTCGTTGTCCGCCAGCCGCTCGAGGGCGGTCTGAAGATTCTGGGCGCCCGCCTGGCCGGGCCGGGCGACGAGATACTGTTTTATTTGTTTCGGGTTGGCGCTCAGCTGCACCAGGTGCTCGAATACCGCCTTGTCGAGGGTCTCGGTCGGGACGCGGCGGGCGTCGCAGCGCTCCTGGCCGGAATATATGTACGTGTTGCTGCGCTGGCTGACGCATACGTAGTAGCTTTTCGGCTCGGACGCCTTTCCCGCGTAGGCGATCGTCATCTTCCGGCCGCACTTGCCGCAGTAGACTAGGCCGCTCAGCAGTTGTTCATGTTTGAGGTTACGCTTGGCCAGCGACTTGTTCTCCTTGAGCTGGCGCTGGGCCGCTTCCCAGGTGGCGGCGTCGACGATCGCCGGCACCGGCACCTCGATCCATTCCGCCTCCGGCCTGAGCTCCCTGACCCGCTTGTTCTGGCCGATCTTCTGATACTTGTAGCGCATGGCGACATGGGTGCCTTTATAGAGCGGGTTGGTAAGCAGCCGGTAGACGGCCGACACGATCCACGGCTTTTTCAGTCGGGGAGAGGGAATGCCCTGCTCGTTGAGGCGCTTGCAGATCGTGGCCGTGCCCACCTTTTCCGTCACCAGCCAGTCGTACATCCGGCGGACGATTTCCGCCTCGGGTTCATTGACGGCATAGTTGCTGACCTTGCGGTCGAAGGTGTAACCGAACGGTTTGGCGTCGGCGATGATCTTGCCCTTGGCCGCCTTGCCGCGTTTGCCGCGCAACGACCGTTCCTTGATTTTCTCCTTCTCGTAGTCGGCGATGGCGCCGCGGATGGAGTAGAAAAGTTTTCCCTCCGGGGACTGCTCGAACGAAACCGACACGAACACCAGCTCCGCGCCGGCACGCTCCATCTCCTCGGTCACGATCAGCTGATGGGCTAGGTTGCGGGCCAGGCGGTCGGGATCGTAAACGATGACATAAGCGAACTCGCGGCCGGCCAGCCGTCCGCGCAGCCTATCGAGCGCCGGGCGGTCGATGAACTCGCCGCTGTAGCCGTCGTCGACAAACTCCTCCGCGGCTTTCACGCCCAATTCTGCTGCCCGGCGGCGGCATTCCTCGACCTGGGTGTCGAGGGAATAGCCTTTCTCCGCCTGTTCGGCCGTGCTCACCCGGGCATATATTGCCGCTCTGGTCATAATGGTCCTCCCGCGATTGTTTATCTTTGCTGCAATAGTTCAATATCGCCGCGCCATTTCCTGCCTCCCGGACGGTGAAAAGGGGAATACGGTCGAGCTGCCACCTCATATATTGCCAAGAGGTGGTCGAAATGGACCGCGCCGGGAAAACAGCCTTGCCTGATCGGGAGGTAATCGTCACCATCCGCCACGCGGGCGAATGGGACCAACGCCGCCACGGCCCGGCCTTCCTCCGGCCGATAATCGACGGGGAACGGCGGCGGCTGGCGGCGGCAGCCGCCAAAACGCCATCCCCCTCCGGACCGCCTACCGGATAGCCGCTTCAGCGTCGCCTGAACGCGGCTTTTTTTTGCCCAGTTTGGCTATTTTGTTACTATTGTTTGGTAAAATACATGGAAGACCATAAAGACGAACTTGTCCTCATCCTGGCCGGTTACCAGCGGGAGATGGAGAATTTCCTCCAGACGAATCCCGGCCTTCGATCGCGCTTCCCCATCCATATCGACTTTCCCGACTACTCCCAGGAGGAACTGCTGGCGATCGCCGAGCAGCTGTGCGCCAGACGCCAGTACCAGCTAACCACCCAGACCCGTCTGGCCCTCCTGAGGATGCTCAATCCGCCCGCCAACCGCGATGACGACAACTTCGGCAATGCCCGCACGGTGCGCAACATCATCGAAAAAGCGCTGAGGCGTCAGGCGGTGCGGCTGGTGGCTAAAGCCAACATCACCCGCGAGGAGCTTATGGCCATCGAACCGTGCGACCTCCCGGAGGTGGAAGGATGAAAGAATTCGCCGTCGTCGGCCGGCCCAATTCCGGCAAGACGCTGTTCACTCTCAACTTCGCCGCCTACCTCGGCTGCAAGACGGTCGACATTACCTTCCGCTCCCCCGACGGCCTCCTCGACTGCCGCCATTTCGGCATCGGCGAAGCGCGCCGGGAACTGTGCGGACCCATGACCCACAAAACCCGCGCCGTCCAGTCGCTTGTCCTGAGGGTGCCTGTCGGCAAAACCGCCGTAAACTTCAAGCTGACTGACACCTGCGGCGTAAGCGAACAGATCCACGGCGAAGAGGGGATCCGCCGCGGCATGGCTCAGACGCTCAGCCGCATCCGCGCCGCCGACTTCATCGTCCACGTCGTCGATGCGGCCCTGGCCACGGACGCCTTCTTCGGCAGCGACGCCAATATCGACCGGGAAATTTACAACTACGGCGTCGCCCGCAGCCGCTACATCCTGCTCGCCAACAAAACCGACCTGCCGCCGGCGCGCGACAACCTCGCCCGCCTTACGGCCGCCTTCCATCAGGCGACCGTCCTGCCGGTATCCGCGCTTTACAGCACCGGCTTCGCGGAGGTGAAAGCTTGTGTGGCCGCCAATGTATGACGGGTTCGCCGCCGTCGCCCTGGCCGCCGTTCTCTGCTCGCTGGCCGTCAAACTCACCGACGACTGGCTCGACCGCGACCGCGACGCAGCCGTCGGCCGGGCAAACTGGTCAGCCCGGCTCGGCGCCGGCGCGATGGTCTACGCATCGCTGTTCCTCGCCCTGGCCGCCGGCATCAACGCCGCCGTCAGCCTGGCCTTGTTTTTCGCCAGTTATATCGTCGGCATGTTCACCGACCTCGGCCGCCGCCTCCCCAGCCGCCTGACAGGCTGGCAGGAATCGCTGCTCGTCCTGGCCGCGGGAGCGGCGCTCTGCGGCTGGCGGACCATGCTGTTCGCCGCCCTGTTCGTTGCCGCCGTCCAGCTGATCGACGACTGCGTCGACCGCGCCGGCGACCGCCTCGCCGGCCAGCGCAACCTCGCCTGCCGGTTCGGCACGCTGGAATGCCTCCTCGGCGGCCTGACCCTGCTGCTTGCTGCCTGGTGGCTGGACGACGGACTGTTCGTCCCCGTATTCGTCGGCGTCGCCGTCATCTACTGCCTCGACCTGCGCACCAAGGAGGTGATGAGATGATTATCGATTACCTCCTGTTCGCCCTGAGCGCCTTCCTGTTCGGCTATTTCCTCGGCAAACGCCTGGGGCGGGAAGAGGGCAGGGAGGAGGGTAAGGCCCTCGCGCCCCTGCTTCTCAGGGAACAGTCCTTCGCCCAGGGGTACTGCGCGCTCTGCCACGCCGCCCGCCTGCCGACTTCGGAGCGTTGATAAGCCCCATCTGCTTCGTTGCTCCTTAAGCTTTTCGTTTATGAAAGAGGCTTCGCGCCTCTTTCGCCATTTTTTGCAGGAAATAACGGCAATTGAACAAAATAAAGAGTTAGAGAAAGGATGATGCAATTGCCTGATGTGCAGGGAAATCTCAGCGGCATCCGCAAGAGCACGCTGGAAATACTGGAGAGCCTTTACAAAACTGAAGTCCCGCCCGGAGAAGCCGTAAGCGCCGAGCTCGCCGACGTCATGGGGCGGATCACGGCCCAACTGGGCCGCGAGCTCGCCGTTTACCTGAACCGCCGCGGCCAAGTCGTCAGCGTCGCCGTCGGCGACACCCGTACCGTCAGCCTGCCTGAGGCAGCCGGGCGCCGCGCCGCCCACCGCCTCAGCGGCATCCGCTGCATCCATACCCATCCCACCGGCGACAGCGAGCTCAGCACCCTCGACCTGACCTCGCTCAAGGAGATGCGCTTCGACCTCATGGCCGCGCTCGGCGTCGACGCCCGCGCCGCCGTCAGCCAGGTCAGCTTCGCCTACATTTCCGGCTGGGGCGGGGAGGAGGAGGCGCTCGTCGATACCGTCGGGCCGTTGTCCCTCGACGACTTCATCGCCATGGACCTCGCCTACCTCACCGCCCAGATCGACCGCCGCCTGGAAGAGCGCGGCAAAACCGTAAGCCTCGCCGAGAAGGAACAGGCCATCCTGGTAGGCGTCGAACGGCAGTCCAGCTGGGATATCGCCGACTCCCTCGAGGAGCTCGCCCAACTGGCGGAAACCGCCGGGGCCGTGGTCGTCGACCGCATGTGGCAAAAGCGCGACCGCCCCGACGCCGCCCTGTTCGTAGGCCGCGGCAAGGTCCAGGAGATCGCCGCCGCCCGCCAGGAGAAAGGCGCCAACCTCATCATCTTCGACGACGAGCTTTCGCCCGCCCAGCAGCGCAACCTTGAACAGAACTTAGGCACTAAGGTGCTTGACCGCACCGCCCTAATCCTCGATATCTTCGCCCAGCGGGCCCGCACCCACGAGGGCAAGCTCCAGGTCGAACTCGCCCAGCTGAAATACAACCTGCCGCGCCTCGGCGGCCAGGGACTCGTGCTTTCCCGGCTGGGCGGCGGCATCGGCACCCGCGGCCCCGGCGAAACCAAGCTAGAGGTCGACCGGCGCCGCATCCGCGACCGGATCGCCGACATCGAACGGGAGATCAAGCTCATCCGCCGCCACCGCGAGCTCCACCGCCAGCGGCGCCAGTCCGCTCGCGTCCCCGGCATCGCCCTCGTCGGCTACACCAATGCCGGCAAATCCACTCTCCTCAACGCCCTCACCGCCGCCGACGTCCTCGCCGAGGACAAGCTCTTCGCCACCCTCGACCCCACGACCCGCAAGATAACCCTGCCCGGCGGTCAGGAGGCCCTGCTCACCGATACCGTCGGCTTCATCCAGAAGCTGCCCCATCAGCTTGTGGCCGCTTTCCGCGCCACCCTCGAAGAAGTCGTCCAGGCCGACCTCCTCCTCCACGTCATCGACGCCAGCCACCCCCGCCACCTGGAGCAGAGCGACGCGGTGTTCAGTGTCCTGGGCGAGCTCGGCGCCGCCGATAAGCCCGTTATCCCCGTGTATAACAAGATCGACCGCCTCGACAGCCATCACCTCAAGGAGCGCCTGCTGCGCAACCCCGACAGCGTCGCCATCTCCGCCCGCGGCGGCCAAGGGGTCGCCGACCTGCTCGACCGCATCCGCGCCTTCCTGCGCCGCCGGAGCGTCGACGCCGTCCTCCTCGTACCCTACACCGACAGCGGCGTCCTCGCCCGTCTTTACGACCTCGGCGCCGTCAACGCCGCCGAATACACCGACGGCGGCATCCGCATCAGCATCGCCCTGCCGCCTGAAGAGGTTGCCGTATTCAAACAATACCTGTTGACTGACGAGGTGCCTGAATGATTAACGATCTGCCTGACAACCTGAAGAACCACGTCCGCGCCGCCCTCGACGAGGCGGCCCCCGTTTTTGCCGGCCTCGACGCCGTCGCCCGCGACAACACCGCCCGCATCCTCGACGCGTTCCGCCGTCACCAGGTCGGCGACTTCCACTTCCGCGCCACCACCGGCTACGGCTACGGCGACGCCGGCCGGGACAAGCTCGACGAAGTCTGGGCCGATATTTTCGGCGCCGAAAAAGCCCTCGTCCGCACCCACTTCGTATCCGGCACCCACGCACTGGCCGCCGTCCTCTTTGGACTCCTGCGTCCGGGCGACGAACTGCTGTCCGTCACCGGCGCCCCCTACGACACCATGCAGACGGTCATCGGCCACCCGCAGGCGGTTCCCGGCTCGCTGGCCGACCACGGCATAACCTACCGCGAAATTTCCCTTGCCGACGACGGCGAGGTCGACGGGGAGGGGGTAGCCGCCGCCATCACAGCCAGAACGAAACTGGCGCTAATCCAGCGTTCCCGTGGCTACAGTCTCCGCCCGCCATTAAGCGTCGCCGCCATCGGCCGCGCCTGCGCGCTCGTAAAGCGCCTCAAACCCGATTGCGTCTGTTTCGTTGACAACTGCTACGGCGAATTCGTCGCGACGAGCGAACCGACCACCGCCGGCGCCGACATCATCGCTGGCTCGCTCATCAAAAACCCTGGCGGCGGCATCGCCCCAGCCGGCGGCTATATTGCCGGCCGCGCCGATCTCGTCGAGCTGGCCGCCTGCCGCCTCACCGCCCCCGGGATCGGCAGCGAACTCGGCGCCACCCTCGGTGATAACCGGCTCCTTTACCAGGGCCTTTTTCTCGCCCCCCACACCGTCGCCCAAGCCCTCAAAGGCGCGGTTTTCGCCGCCTCGCTCTTCGCCCGGCTGGGGTATAACACCCTGCCAAACTTCGACGCTCCCCGCAGTGACATCATCCAGGCCATCGAGCTCGGCTCGGGCGACAAGATGGTGGCCTTCTGCCGCGGCCTCCAGCGCTGGTCGCCGGTCGACGCCCACGTCCTGCCCGAACCTAGCGGCATGCCCGGCTACAGCGACGCCGTCGTCATGGCCGGCGGCACCTTCGTCCAGGGTTCGTCCATCGAACTGAGCGTCGACGGGCCGCTGCGCCCGCCATTCGCCGTCTATCTCCAGGGTGGCCTGACCTTCGAGCACGCCGTCCTCGGCATCACCGGCGCCGCCCGCGCCGTCTGGGGCTAGTAGGTTACAAGTTTCAACACATATTTGCCTTATTCACCGTTTAGAGACAGGAAAATATCGACCGGCGTCGAACAATAGCATAGAAAAACCGCGGAAATCTTATATTCGGTGGGGTCACGTGGAGTACATAGCTATCACCCTGATGGCCATTGCGGCCACGACATGCGTCGTATACCTGCTTGCCAACAAAGTCTTCGGTGTCCGCCTGCGCCTTAAGTCACTGGTGCTGTGCGCCGCTTGCGCCCTCTTCCTCAGCCTGGTTCTGCCGCGCATCGTCGTCAGCTTCGCCGGTCTCGCTGGCACCGTTGGCTTTTTAGCTGTCTTCGCGGTCATCTTCGCTTACTTCGTGGCCTACTACGACGACCCCCGCGACTTGCCTGCCAGCCCCGTGTCCGCCTTGCCGGCAGCGCCGGCCGAACCGCTCGGCGACGGCGCCGCCCTGGTGACGGCAGCTGCCGCCACATTCATCGGCCCCGAACGCGGCGGCTTTCAGCCGCTGGCAGAAACCTCCGGGCAGCAGGCGGCAGCGGCCACCGTCACCACCGATCCTTTCCCGCCCATTACGGTAGCGATACCTGAGCCTGAACCTGAGCCTGAACCTGAGCCTGAACCTGAGCCTGAACCCGAGCCTGAGCCTGAACTCGCACTTTCCGCTCTCGACATAGATCTTGAGCTTAGTCTTATCGCCATGCCAGATACCGCACCGGATGGCGAACCGGATGACAAAGAAGAGACGCCGCTGACCATCCTGCCGGCCGTCGCACCGGCCGCCGAACTTGATCCGGAACCGATCGCGGCCGCCCATTCCGTCACCACGTCCGACCCCGCGACTGAGCCCGCCGCCGAGTTCACGGACGAGGCCGCCGGCCCCGGCGAAATTACCGCCGATCCCCTGGCAACCTTCGCCTTCACGGCCGATATTTCCCCCGAACCGGACCAGGACAGCGACGCAGCGTCAGAAACCCAGCCGCCGCCCGCTGCCGCCGGTCCCGAAGACGATACCCAACCGATGGAGGCGAACGAAGTGACAATTCCGTCGCATCCCGCTTCGGACAGCCTCGACGACCTGATGGACTTTGCCTTCACCCAAAAAGAGGCCGGCCACCATCAACAGGCCCTCGACGCTTTCCGGCGCGCCCTGCGCCTCTATCGCTTCAGCGAAGCGGCCCCTTTCCTGGCGATCGAAATCGCCAGCCTGCTGAAGAACCGGGGTGCTTACGACGAAGCGATCGCCGTGCTCTCCGAAAGCCGCAGCCTTCTGGCGCTGCTGGAAAACGAAGCCCTCGATCAGGAGTTCGTCGTGACGATCGCCTATCTGCGCATCGTCAAAAACACCTTGCTTCAGAAGAAGGTGGGATATGTGCCATTCGGCCGAATTCCCGCGGACATCAGCCGCGAAATCGACGCCGAATTCCGCGAATGGCGCAACTTAGCCTAAACTGATATTTTTTTGGGAGGAATACGGATGAAAAAAAGTGTCGACATTCTCGGTTTGCCGGTAATCAGCATCAGCGAAGGCCTTGAACTCGGTACGGCCAAGAGCCTCGTCATCAACCCCGCCCAAGGCGCGGTTGCCGCGCTCGTCATCGACGACGGCAAATGGTATCTGGGCGCCAAACTGCTTCCCTTCACCGCCATCGCCGGCTTGGGCGAATCGGCGATCACCGTCGAAAGCGCCAGCAACGTCGTGCCGGTCAGCGGCGCCCCGGACCTTGAAAAACTCCTCGCCGCCGGCGTTACCGTCATCGGCGCCAAGGTTCTCACTAAAACGGGCCGTATTCAGGGCAAGATAACCGATTTTGCCGTCGATGCCGCCGGCAAAATCGTCAACTGCGAGATAGAAGAGGCTGGCGGCAGTGTTGCTCATATCCCGACCCAACGCGTTTTCACCTTCGCCAAAGATGTCGTCATCGTCGCCGACGGCGACGCCCCCGTGCCCGCCTCAGGGGCCGAAGCTCCGGCTTCCGCCCCTGCGGCCGCGCCTGCCCCGGCTCCAGACGACGACTCGGCGAAAAAGTTTGACGACAAGCAGCGCAAGTACCTCCTCGGCAAGAAAGCCAACCGCCGCATCGAAACCGACAACGGCGTGGTCATCGTCGAGCAGGGCGGCGAAATAACAGAGGAAGTCATCCAGAAAGCCAAGCTAGCCGGAAAGTTCGTCGAGCTTTCCATGAGCATCTAGCAACCGTGAGCCCCCCGCATCGCGGGGGTTTCCTCTCTCTACATCCTTTTTGACGATTGGGAGTGCCTGCCGTGCAGCCAACGACAACGAAGCCTGTCGCCAAGAACATCATAATCTTCCTCGGTGTCATCGTGCTCTTCAGCATTATCGGCACCGTGACTCTCAACGCCGCCTTCACCGTCACTGATGACGTCTATGGCGGCGTCAGGGTCGGCGACATCGATGTCGGCGGTCTGACCCTGTCAGCGGCGGAAAAGAAGATTGCCGCCGCCTTTGACGACTGGGCGCAGCATGAGCCAATCACCCTCGTCTACCTTGACAAGCGCTGGGCGATAGCGGCCGAAGAGATAAACCTGTCCATCGATGCCGCCGCCCTGGCCCAAGAAGCCTACGCCGTAGGCCGGACAGGCAACATCTTCCAGCAACTCAAGGAAAGATACCTGGCCATCAACCGCGGTCACGTCATCCCGCTGGCTGTAGGCTACAGCGCCGACAAGCTCCACGCCCGCGTGGCCGCAATTGCGGCCACAATCGACCGTGAGCCGCGCAACGCCTCCCTCAAGGTGGTGGCCAACTTCAGCGTCACCCGAGCAGCTGACGCCCCCGGGCTCAAGGTCGATATCGCCAAAACCCTGGCCGACATCACCGCCAGTCTGAATACTAAAATACCCTTCAAACTGACGGTGACCGTCGCCGAGCTAAAGCCGGCGATCACAACCCTTGACCTCGAAGGCATCGATGGTGTCATTGCCTCCTACGCGACCCAGTTCAGCCTCGAAGACAAAAACCGCTCCGAAAACATCGTCATCGCCGCCAAGCACCTTAACGGCGTCATCGTAAGACAGGGCGAATTGTTCTCCTTCAACGCCAACGTTGGTCCCCGCCTCGCCCAGAACGGCTACAAGATCGCTCCCGTATTTATCAACGGTAAACTCGTTCCCGACTGGGGCGGAGGGGTGTGCCAGGTGAGCAGCACCCTCTACAACGCCGCTCTGTTGGCCGATATGAAGATTGAAGAACGCACACCGCATTTCCGGCCGCCGGCCTATGTGCCGCTCGGCCAGGACGCCACCGTCGCCGACAACTACCTCGACTTCAAATTCCGCAACACCTCGGGTCATAATATCTACCTCATCAGCGACGTCACCGAGGACCAGATCAACATCCACATCCTCGGCCGCCTGCGATCCAATCCGCCGGAAATCCACATCGTCGCCGCCGACAAGAAAGTGTGGGAACCCAATACCGTTATCAAGCAAGACCCCACGCTGGATCTCGGCAAAGAAGTCGTGGAAGTGGAAGGGCAAAAGGGATTCCAGGTCAGCACCTACCGCGTGAAATACGCCTCCGGCCGCAAGAGCGGCCGCGAACTCCTGGCCACCGACGAATACCAGCCCGAAGACCGGGTGGTGCGGGTTGGCACCAAAACACCGGCCCCGAAAAAATAAGCCCGCATACCGGACATAAAAACGGCGTACGGCAGGATTCATAAACAAAATGTTCTCCCTCATGAGAAGTAGAAGCTGTATCAATTTACATAACACCATTTAACAATAACAAAAAAGAGGGCTATAGCCCTCTTTTTTGTTATTGTTTCAGTGTATTTTGCGGAAAACGCCGATAACTTTACCGAGTATCGCCACCTCGCGGGAAATGATCGGTTCCAGATAATCGTTCTCCGGTTGCAGCCGGACATGGTCCTTCTCGCGGAAAAACCGTTTGACCGTGGCCTCATCCTCACCGACCATCGCGACGACGATCTCGCCGTTGCGAGCGGTGTCCTGGTCCCGCACCAGCACATAATCGCCGTCGAGGATGCCTGCGTTGATCATGCTGTCGCCACGCACAGCCAGCATAAACACGTTGTCGCGTCCGACCAATTCGGCGGGCAGGGGATAGGTTTCCTCGATATTCTCCAGCGCCAGGATGGGCTGGCCGGCCGTTACCCGGCCCACCAGCGGCACAGGTGTCAGCGCTTTCTGCCGCCAGGGGGTCTCCTCAAGAACGTCGATCGCCCGCGGCTTGGTCGGATCACGGCGGATAAAACCGAGCTCCTCAAGCTTCGCCAGGTGGCTGTGGACGGTGGAACTGGAGCTTAGCCCGACCGCCTCGCCGATTTCCCGCACCGACGGCGGATAGCCCTTGGCCCGCAACATATCTTTAATATAGGCTAATATCTGTTTTTGCCGGGAACTTAAGAAGCGTTCCTTATTCATAGGCTCATCCTCCGCCTCCGAATTAACGTAATCTTGCTTGATATCAATTATAACAGCTATTGGCAAAAAACGCAAACATCTGTTCGAAAATTTTATCCCAACCCCTTGACCGAACATATGTACTATGATATTATTAACTCGAACATATATTCGGGAGGGCGCCGCAATGGTCAAGCGTAAACTCACCACTGAATCAATCGTCAAAATCGGCATGGTCGTCTTGTTCCTGTTCTACGCCTGGTCCGCCGGCGCCGGCGCGGATGCCAGCAGCCCTGTCGGCGAGGGCGGTTACCGGCTCGTGCAGGTTGCGGGGGGAGATACCGTCTGGTCGATCGCCGCCCGCGCCGCCGGCGAAAAAGACGATATCCGTAACATCGTCGTGGCGATAAAAAAAGCCAATAATCTCGATAATAACGTCCAAATCCATCCTGGCCAAGTGCTCAAAGTGCCGGTCAAAAAATAATCAGCGCCAGTTTTTCAGCGCCCTTGGAACAGCGGGTGCTGAGTATCCCCTTCCGTAAATCGACAAAAAACAGTTGTTTTAAAAATATTTTTACATTTTTACATAAATATGTAAATTATGACAAATCTTGCAGCAGGAATCTTCAAAATTACCGCGAATAAACGGATTTTGGAAACGGCTCTTGTATCCATATACGTCCGTTTTCAGATTCTTTTGCAGCGGTGATTTGATGTTTCAGTCTTTCCCCTTGGCCAGGCGAGCGTATCTTCTCATAGTGATCTTCGTTACCATCCCATTCGCTGTTCTTGCTTTCCAGCACGCCCAGTACGCCAAGCAATACCTCCTCAATGAAAAAAAACAGGCCCTGCTCACGATTGCCACGATCCTGGAGCAGCGATTCCCCGACTCTTTCGACATTCCTGGCAGCGCCCCCGGGGAATTATCCGCCGCAGAAAAGCGCCGCATCCTATACGATGAACTGCAGCCGATCTTGCGGGAAGTAGCCCTCGAATGGCCAGGCTACGGCTTCGGTTATTACGACAAAGATCTGCATATCGTCGCCCTCATTCCCGAAAACACCCGTCTTCTGGGGGCACCAGCTACGGCTGAAGCGCTTGCAGTCTATAGAAGCAAACGAACCGAGACCGTCTTTATCAGTAACGGCTTCACACAGGGCGGAATCGACGTCTTGAGTGTCAATTACCCGCTGTACTATCGTGGCGAAATCATCGGCCACATCTGGGCGAACGTAAGGGGTAAAGACATTCATGCGGCCTACTACGCCGAGTTGGGCAAAACCCTCGGCCTGCTGGTGATCATCCTGCTGGTCATCCTCGCCGGCATTCGGTGGTTAATCTGGAACAACAACTGCTCGCTTGCCATGCTAGCCGAGCACATAAAACAAGGCGGGGCAGAGGAAGAATACTTCCGCGACTTCCCGCAAATAAAGCCATTACTCGACACAGTCGCCGACCTCAGGCACCGGCTCCGCAGCGAATACGTGGCCCAAGTGCGAGTCTCGACCGAAACAGCTCGCCTTGACCGCCTGAATCTCATCGGCGCGATGGCCACCGGCGTCGTCCACGAAATACGCAACCCCATGACAGTCATCCGGGGCTATATACAGCGAATGATGCTCAAAGCCGATAGTTCCCAGACCAGGCAGTACGCCGTAATAATCGAGGAAATCGACCGCATGAACGAAACTCTGACCGCATTCCTGACCCTAGCCAAAAATCGGCGAGTAGAGATAGGATTACATAACATCAACGGCATAATCGAAAACCTCATGCCGCTAATCGAGGCCGATGCCGCCAAAGTCGGGATTAAGGTGGAATTTTGCCCAGCCGAACGGCCTCTCATGGTATACGCCGATGACAAAGAAATCCGCCAGTTGGTGCTAAACCTAACCCGCAACGCCATCGAAGCCACCCCGGCCAAGGGAGTAATGTCGGTCAGCACCGAACTGATCGGTAAAGCTGTCTGCCTTACCATCGCCGATACCGGCGAAGGCATAGCCCCATGGAACATCGAAAAAATATTCGACCCGTTCTTCACGACCAAAGAAACGGGCACAGGGTTGGGGCTGGCAGTCTGCAAGAGCATTCTCGACAGACACCACGGGCGAATTGACGTTCACTCCCAACGAGGAAGCGGGACCGTCTTCACCGTCGAGCTGCCGGTTGTCGCTTGAACTTGTTGTCGCCTTTATCCGCGCCATCTTTGCCACAGGCCTTCGCCCCCGGTTTTATTATTGCTCTCTTTTTACGTCCGATAATATCTATTATGTTAAGTAACGAGTGAGAGGGCAAATTTGTGCCAAATTTTCCTCGAACAATGGGCGCATCCATTGGCAAGGGTACTGCACGGCACTCCCCTCGCCAACGACCGCTGTTACTAAACATAAGAGATGCTATGCGACAGGCGTGGACGTTCCCATACTGTATGTTGTCAATGCTCCGCATTGACTGGTGGATGCTTGGCGGCTCTCATTCGCATGGATTGAAGAAGTCTTGAATTTGGCTAGGTACGAACATACCAGCCCCTATA
>JALHDI010000160.1 GCA_022839045.1 Sporomusaceae bacterium | reverse complement strand
GTTTTACCGCAAACTTGGACGCGATTCCAGCGCGCGCAAGGCGCTGTTCCGCAGCATTTTGACTTCCTTCTTTGCCCACGGGCGCATCGAGACGACCGATATAAAAGCTAAGGAAGCAAGCAAGCTGGCCGCGAAGATGATCACGCTGGCCAAGAAGGGCGATCTGCACGCCCGCCGTCAGGCGCTGTCTTTCCTGATGGACGAAGATGTGGTGAAGAAGCTGTTCGACGAGATCGGCCCGAAGTACAAGGACCGCCAGGGCGGCTATACCCGCATTTTGAAGCTGGGGCCCCGCCGCGGCGACGCCGCGCCGATGTCCATTCTCGAACTGGTTTAGGGTGAAGACCCGGGTGACAATGGGGGATACTCTCGGGTCGCCTGGTTTTCGTTTATAAGCTTCAGCGGGTTACACACGGGGCGGCCTTCGGCCGCCCTTATCTGCCTGTTCACTCCTGCCCCGGCTTACTGCCGATTCGGCTTAGAAGGCTCCAGATGCAAGGCGCACCGCAAGATGCGCCGCGACGCGACGCTAGCAAGCATCCGAGGAGCAAGTGCGCCGTTCTTGACGCTTTAAGCAGGCACACGACGCTTTAGCGTCGATGTGATCGCTTATGCCCGCAGGGCGAAGCGCCCTAGAACGGCGGCCTACCCTTTACGGGTGCGCCGCAGATGGACTTTATAAGCCGAATCCTTTTTTTAAAGGAGAAAGTTTGATGATTAAGACGATAAATCTGCGCCATTCCTACCCCGGCCCCGACGGGACCGAGGTGGTGGCGCTTGAGGATATCAGTCTGTCGATCGGCGCGGGCGAGTTCGTGGCGATCATCGGCGCCAATGGCTCGGGTAAATCGACGCTGGCCAAGCATTTCAACGCCCTGCTCGCGCCCACCGGCGGCGAGTGCCTGGTGGAGGGGCTGAGCACTGCGATGCCGGAGAATATGTGGCCGATCCGTCAGAAGGTGGGTATGGTCTTCCAGAACCCCGACAACCAGATCGTGGCGGCGGTGGTGGAGGAGGATGTCGCCTTCGGGCCGGAGAACCTGGGGGTGGCGCCGCCCGAGATCGCGGCCAGGGTGACCGAGGCCCTGGCGTTGGTGGGGATGGAGGATTACCGCCACCATGGCCCGCATTTGCTGTCAGGCGGACAGAAGCAGCGGGTTGCGATCGCCGGCGTGCTGGCGATGCGGCCGAAGTGCCTGGTGCTCGACGAGCCGACGGCGATGCTCGATCCGCAGGGCCGCGGCGAGGTGCTGGCGACCGTCGTCCGCCTCAACAAGGCGGAGGGGATCACGGTCGTGTATATAACGCATTTCATGGAGGAGGCGGTGGCCGCCGACCGGGTCGTGGTGCTCGCCGGCGGCAGAGTGGCGCTGACCGGGCGGCCGGCGGAGGTTTTCAGCCAAGTGGCGGCGCTTAAGGCGCTGGGGCTGGACGCGCCGCTGGCGGCGGATGTGGCTGACCGCCTCAGGGCGGCGGGGCTCGATGTGCCGGCTGGGATTATCACCGACGAGGAATTGGCGGTGGCGCTATGCCGATAGTGCTGAAAGATGTCAGTTATGTTTATATGCCGGGCACGCCGTATGAGCGGACCGCGCTGAAGGATATCAATCTGACCGTCGCGCAGGGCGAGTTTATCGGCATCATCGGCCACACCGGCTCGGGGAAGTCGACGCTGGTGCAGCATATGAACGGCCTGTTGAAGCCTACCCGGGGCGTTGTCGAGGTGGACGGCGCCGATCTCGCCGCCAAGGGGGACGCGGCCAGGCTGGCCCGCCGCAAGGTGGGGATGGTCTTCCAGTACCCCGAGCACCAACTGTTCGAGGAGACGGTGTTCGACGACGTGGCCTTCGGGCCGCGCAATCTCGGCCTCGCCGCCGACGAGGTGGAGGAGCGGGTGCGCCTGGCTTTGGGTTTCGTCGGCCTCGATTTCGCGGCGTTCGCCAAGCGGTCGCCGTTCCGCCTGAGCGGCGGGCAGATGCGGCGGGTGGCGATCGCCGGCGTTGTGGCCCTCAAGCCAGCGTATCTGATCCTGGACGAGCCTTCGGCCGGCCTCGACCCCCGCGGCCGCGACGAGATTTTTTCCGAGGTGGTAAGGCTCCACGAGTCGACCGGCGTGACGGTGGTGCTGATTTCCCACAACATGGAGGAAGTGGCCCGGCTGGTGAAACGGCTGGTGGTGATGAATGACGGGGCGATCAGCCTCGATGGCTTGCCGCGGGAGATTTTCCGCCATGACGGCGAGCTGAAGGCTGCGGGCGTGGATGTCCCGGGGGTCACCGCGCTGATGGCGCGGCTGGCGCAGCGGGGGCTCGATGTAGAGGCCGCCGCGCTGACCGTGGAGGAGGCCGCGGCGTCGATCGCGGCCGCCGTGAGGAGGCGGGGCGCATGCTGACCGATATCACTCTCGGCCAATATTTCCCCGGCTCTTCTTTCCTGCACCGACTCGACCCGCGCACCAAACTGGTGGGGACCGTCCTGTTCGTCGCCGGCATATTCCTCGCCGAGAGCTACGTTTCTTACGGGCTGGTGACCGCGTTCGCCGTGCTGGCCGTGCTCCTGTCGGGGGTGCCAGTCCGCATGGTGCTGCGCTCCATCCGGCCGCTGTGGATCATCATTCTCATCACGCTCGTCATCCATATTTTCTCCACCCCCGGCAAGGTAATCTATACCCTGGGGCCGCTGACGGCGACGCTGGAGGGGGTGCGCCAGGGGGCGCTGATGGCTTCCCGGCTGATCTTCCTGATTGTGATGAGCTCGCTGTTGACCTTCACGACGTCGCCGATCGTGCTGACGGACGGCATCGAGAGGCTGCTGAACCCTTTCAAGCGTGTCGGGCTGCCGGCCCATGAGCTGGCGATGATGATGACGATCGCTCTGCGCTTCATCCCGACCCTGCTGGAGGAAACCGACCGCATCATGAAGGCCCAGATGGCCCGCGGCGCCGACTTCGCCCGCGGCAACATCGTGAAGCGGGCCAAGAATATGGTGCCGCTGCTGGTGCCGCTCTTTATCAGCGCGTTCCGCCGCGCCGACGAGCTGGCGGTGGCGATGGAAGCACGCTGCTACCGGGGCGGCGAGAACCGCACCCGCATGAAGGAATTGCGCCTGGCGGCGCGGGACGGAGTGGCTTTCGCCGCCGTGATCGCCCTGCTGGCGCTACTGGGGGTGCTGCGATGGCACGTACCCTTAAGCTGACGGTCGCCTACGACGGCACATCATTTCACGGTTTTCAGCGCCAGGCCAATGCCCTGACTATCCAGCAGGTGCTGGAGGAGCGGCTGGCGAAGATTTTCGGCCATCCGGTGAAGGTCGCCGGCGCCGGGCGCACGGACGCGGGCGTCCACGCTTACGGCCAGGTGGTGAGCCTCCGGACGACCGGCTCCATCCCGACCGACAGGGTGGCGCAGGCGGCGCGGAGCGTGCTGCCTGACGCGATCGTCGTCATGGCGGCGGAGGAGGTGGCGGCTTCCTTCCACGCACGCTTCGCCGCCAAGAGCAAGATTTATCTCTATCGCCTGCATAGCGGCGGGGCACCCGATCCTTTCCTGCGCAACTACGTCTGGCATCTCGCCGACGAGCCGGACGCCGCGGCGATGCATGCCGCCGCCCAGCGGGCGGTGGGCAAGCACGATTTCTCGGCCTTCCGGGCGGCGGGCGGGGCGCCGGTCAATCCCGTGCGCACCATCCTGGCCGCCTCCTGCCGGCAGGAGGGGCCGCTGACCGAGTTTTCCTTCTGGGGTACGGGTTTCCTGTACCATATGGTGCGCAACCTGGTGGGAACGCTGGTCGACGTCGGCTTCGGGCGGCTGAGCCCCGACGATTTTGCGGCGATTCTGGCGTCAAGGGACAGGAACAAAGCCGGTATAACGGCCCCGCCGCAAGGGTTATACTTAAAAGAGGTCTTATATTAAGACCTCCGTTAGAGCAGCGACCGAGGGAAAAAGCTCCAGATGCAAGGCGCACCGGAAGAGCGCGCCGCGCCGCGTACTCGGATGTACGCAAGCAAGCGCTCTGAGGAGCAACGCCGCAGATGGACTTTTTAACCGGTCGCCCTAAAAAATTGCCGAGCGACAAGGATAAGGCCTTGACATTGACAACCCTTTTATATACAATATTTTCGTGGCCTTATCTGCCGAGATTTCCTGCCCCGGAAAATCGTGGCTGAAGAAGGAAACGGATGTTGTTTCATCGCTGCTTGAAGGAGGGAAAGTATGAAGTCTTTTATGGCTAGCCCTGCCACTATAGAACGCAAGTGGTATGTCATAGACGCTGAAGGCAAGACGCTCGGCCGTCTGGCGGCCGAAGTAGCCAAGCTTCTG
>JALHDI010000159.1 GCA_022839045.1 Sporomusaceae bacterium | reverse complement strand
CACTGCAGTGACCGGCGACATCGGTGATCTCGCGGGTATGACGGGGATGCGGTACCTGTATCTCTACTCCACTGCAGTGACCGGCGACATCGGTGATCTAGCAGGCATGACGGGGCTGCAGTTCTTGCATCTCTACTCCACTGCAGTGACCGGCGACATCGGGGATCTCGCGGGTATGACGGGGATGCAGAACCTGCATCTCTACTCCACTGCAGTGACCTACACCACGACAGCGCTCCCCGCATGGGCGACGTGTGACATACGCGCGTACAGCTGCGGCTGGAACACTGCCACTGTCGATCAGTTTATGATCGATCTCGCGGACGGTGTTGGCGCGAACGGGCAGCTACGCATTGCCGGGACCAACGCCGCGAGAAGCGCGGCAAGCGATGCTGCGAAGGCAACGTTGCTCGCGGCGGGATGGTCACCCGTGGAGGTGAACGAATGACCCGCTTCGCCGCACTCCTCCTATCTGCCATCCTACTCACAGCATGCGGGCCGTCGTGGTCCGACGTGCGCACGCTTCCCGGCGGCGTCATGCAAGACGTTCGCACCGGGGAGTGCTGGACTGCCGCGATGGAGCCCGTCGCGTGCCCGGAGAAAACGCCATGAACGACGTCATTGCAACAATCGCAAGCGTGCCCTTCGCGGTCGCCGTGACCGCGCTCCTTCGCAAGCGTTGGCCCGTCATCGATGGCGCATACGTCGCGCTCGTGGTGCTCGCGTGCACCGTCGCGAGCGCCGTGCTCGCGCACTATCACGCCGCAATCCCCGCGGAAGTCTGGACGGCCGCGGCGCCCGTGATCGCGGCGGTGCTAGCGCTGGGAGGCGTGCAAACGGCGCAACACGTCGCCGCGCCTCGCGCGACGCGCGATGCGTTCGACGTGCGCGAAGCGCCCACACGCAAGGATGGCGGAGCGTGAGCGCCGTGCACGCCGTGCACGACACAGATCCTGCCCCCGCGCCCGGGGGTAACGGACACGATCACGGACCGCCGTGCGCGGTGCACGCCGCGGAGCTCGTCGAGCTTCGCAACGCGGCGCACCGCGCGGAGCTTCGCGACGCGGAAGCGATGCTTGCGTGGGGCGAGATCCGCGACGCCGTGCGCGCGCTCGCGCGCGCGCTAGACGACGAACGCGCCGCGCGAACGAAGCGCGACGCAGAAGTCACACAAGCCATTCTCGAGCTAACCGCGGTGATAGGCACGCCACCAGATCCCACGACGGGCAAGCCCGGAACGGGCATGCGCGGACAGTGGATCGCCGCGATCAACACGGTGATCAAAAGCGAGGCGCGCCGCGAAATGCCGTCTCTCATGGATGACGAAAGCGAAGTGACGGGCGTGCTTGATCGTGAGGCGCTCGTCTTTGCAAAGCGCAAGGCGGAGCGAGACCGCCGCGTGATGCTCGTGCGTGCGATCGTTGCTGGCGTGCTCGCGATCATCAGCGCGCTGGTGACTGCCGCCGTGACACTCATTCCGATGCTGAGAGGATGATGACCATGCCCGAATTCAGACTCGCTATCGTTACGCTGTCGCTCGCGGTGCTCGTGGCGTTTGGCTGCGCGTCCGCCGCGCAGCGTCCCGCGTGCGCGCCGGAGCGTCTCGCGGAGATCGAAGCCGGCTTCGTGACGGAAGTCACGTTCGCGTGCGAAGGCTACACGCTAGCGACGTGCCCGCGGTACCGCGAGATCAGCGAACACTACGACGCGCTTCGGGAGGAATGGATCCAATGCCGCTAAGCACAATCGCAAAGGTCTTCGACGTGCTCTCCAAAGTGCCGCCGGAAGTCGTCGACTTGATCGTCGAGCTCGTCAACGCGATCGCCGGATCGCGATCGCGCAACGAAGCCGCACGGCGTGCCGCCGCCGTCGCGAGCAAAGCCGCGTCCGAAGCCGCGTTGAAGCGGGTGCTCGGATGAATCCGCGCGACCTCCCGTACGCGGAACCGCTGCGCGCGATTCCGTGGACGCCCGACCTCGACATGCGCGCCGCGATGGTCGCGAACGCGCGCTCGTGCGTGGGCATGCACGGCGGCACGCGCGAGAGCGTCGCGGCGTTTCAGGCGCTGCTCGGTCCGATGCGCGACGGCGCGCCGCCCGCGTGGCCACTTCACAAGGCGTACGGCCGCGGCGGCATGTCGACGTGCGCGATGGTCGCGCTCGGGCTACTGCGCCGCGCCGGCGTCGCGTGCCCGGACATCCGCGATGGGTACGCGGACGATATCGGAAGCGGGCTCGACGTCGCGATCGCGTTCGCGAAGCGTCTGTCGCCGCGCTCCGCGTGGATACGCCCCGCGCCCGGATTGCGCCCGTCTCCGGGCGACGTGGTGCAAGTGCTCGGGCCGATGCACGTCGCCACCGTGGTTGCGTGGGAAGACGCGCCGGACGGCGCGCTCATGTGCGTGAGCGTGGACGGCGGGCAAGTAGGTTTGGACGGACTACAGCAAGTGAGCGTTTGCCGTCGTCCGTGGCGCGAGGACGCACGCGGCGCCGTGCTCGGATCGCGACGCGTGGACGGATGGATCGACGTGATGATGCTCCCGTACGACGGCCCTGTCGTCGTGCCCGCGAGCTTCGTGCCGTGAGCGTCGCGCGGGCTCCGCGGCGCGCGCTCGTGCTCGTCACGTGGGACGATGCGTGGCATGTCGTCGACTACGATCCAGGTCCGGACGACGCGCGCTACGTCATAGTCGCGGCGGAGCTACTTCCGTGCGGGCGGCCGCGGGGAGTGACGCGGATTCCGCGTGCTGTCGTGGTCCGCGTGCAAACGTTGCGCACGTGCGCAAAGCGTGCGTAGCGCGCTTTCGCGCGTGATTGCGCGGACTTGCGCCGCGCGCGTTCCGCATGCATGACGTGGCGATCATAGCGCGCCGTGGGCGCGCTCGTGATTCCACGTTACGCACGCTGGCACAACGCGTGCTTAAGGGGCTCGCACGATGCACGTAGCGATCATGATTGAACGGAAGATGTTCCGCGCTCAAACGAAGCCCGGACACACGCTATTGTGCGGGCGTTGCCCGCAATGTCTCGCGGCGCTCGAGCTTCACGTGCCGCATGCGGACGGCGACGCCGTCTGCTTGGCGTGCGGGGGCGTCGTGGGGCGCATCGTCGTCAACGCGATCGTCACGGCGCGCGGAACGGTGGTGCCCCATGCCGCGTGACATTGAGCGCGCAATGCGCGCCGCGATGTTGGATTATGGTGCCTTGTGGCGTTTCCCGCCCAGCGCGTTGCTCGCGGCGTATCGCGAACGTGTGCGCCAGATGGCGCTTCGCGTGCGAATGGTGCGGGCGTGAGCGCGATCGTTGGCGTGGTGCTCGTGGGCGCGATCGTCGTGCTCGCGGCGCTCGTGCAAGACGTGCTTTCGCGAGGCGCGTCATGATGCCTCGCCCGTACCATTCCGCGTCCAGCGCCAAGCAAGGCGCGCGTTGCGCACGTGCGTGGTGGTACGTCTACCGCGAAGGACGCCGCGATCCTGATATCGCGTGGGAAGACGTCGACGCAACGACGCCCCCGCGCCTTCGCTCGCTTGCGCTGGGAAAGGCCGTGCACGCGTGCGGCGAAGCGCACTATCGCGGCGAAGAATTCTCGCAATGCGAGCTTCCCGGGCAGATCTACGTGAGCGGTACGCCATGGCTCCCGCGTCCGTCGGCGTGCGCGCGCGTCGAAGTCGAGCACCCGATCGGCGACGAGCCCGTCGACGATGGCGGGAGCATCGTGGTCGCGCGAACGCTCCATGGCGTGCGCTGGGCGGGATACCGCGACCTCGCCGTGGTGCGCCGCGATGGCGCCTCGTGGCCCGCGGGCTTGGCGGACACGGCGCAAATCGATTACAAGACCACGGCGAGCATCGCGCGCTACGCGCTATCCGCGGACGGGCTTGCGCACGATTTGCAAGCGTGCATCTACGCGGCGGATTGGTGCATGCGGCATCACGTCGACGCGGTCGCGTCCCGCTGGATCTACATGGAAACGAAGCGCGTACGCCGCAGTCTCGCGGTCGATGCCACGATCACACTGAGCGGCGCGCTGGACGTCGTCGCACCGGCGGCGGAAACGTGCCGCATGCTCGACGCGCTCACGTGCGCGGACGATGCCGCGCCGAATCTCGACGCGTGCTTTGACTACGGTGGTTGTCCGCATCACGCAACGAACGGCGGACCCTGCAATGCATCGCGATCGCTGCGCGCGTATTTCGCAGCGGAGGAGACCAAGACGATGGCAATTCCCGCAGACATGCTAGCAAAGTTCCAGACAGCAACGCCGCCCGCGCCGCCCGCGCCGCCCGCGCCGCCCGCGCCGCCCGCGCCGCCCGCGCCGCCCGCGCCGCCCGCGCC